>JAZSMN010000141.1:0-12539 GCA_045535925.1 Eubacteriales bacterium | reverse complement strand
GGAAGGAAGCAATACGAAGAGCGAAGCACTTCTTAGCAAGAAGCACGCCCCCACCCTAAACTGAGTTAACAGACCACATGGTATTCTCCTCGGGGAAGTGGCAAATGTATCTCTTCTCCTCAGAGAGTTCTGCTTTTGCGTGAAGTCCCTTGATGAAGTCAGCGCTGTCGCCAAGAGCCTCAAGAACATCAAGACCTACACGAGTCATAATGATCATGTTAAGTACAACATATATAGAGTCGGTAAGCTCGATACCATACTTTGCAAAATCAGATCCTACAACAGACATGGAGTAAGGAATAACGTACATAGGCTTGCCGCTGTAGCTACCCTCGTAAAGCTTGGAGAGAGTTGCGTAGCACTCCTGGGGATCCATCCAGTTGTTGATATTACCTGCATCCTCTTTCTTGGAGGTACAGATAAAGGTTCTGTTCTCTACACGAGCAACGTCGTTGATAGCAGTTCTGTGAAGGTAGCAGCCAGGTAAAACATCCTGGTTAAGCATAATCATCTCGCCAGTAGCACAAGCCTCTTTGCGAAGTGCTTCGGTCTGCTCTTTGGAGCCGTCAATAAGAATGATATTGGAGGGCTTAACCATAGCTGCCATCTCGGCAATCCACTCGTTGACAAACTTGTTGCTGGTAACATTAGTGTTCATAATTTATCTCCTTTAATTTAATTAACTTGTGTAATGTGAAGAATGCCAAATTTTCACAAATAAATTATAGCATAATCCTTTTGTTTTTGCAACCGATTTTATAAAATATTTTTGTTTATTTTTTGTGAATATTACCTTGTTACAAAAAAACTCGGCGCGTTTTGCCGCTTTTTGTCAAAAGCGATAGGACAGTGAAAAATTTTGCCCCGAATTGGTAAATTTTACCATTTTATTGTTATTATCTTTGTAAATTTTTTCGCCATATTAACCCTTGATTTTATCTCTCGGCTTGTGGTAAAATGTTGTTGCGAGGAAAAATTTCCATTTTTTTCCAGTTAGCGATAAAACAAAATCAAAAAGGAGTATAAAACAATGGAAAACAACGCAAAAATTCTAATTTGCATCGAAAACAGAGAAGAAAGGAGACGCTACCACGACGGTCTTGCAAACAACGGCTACAGATACATAACCGAAGCCGATGACACAGAGCGCGCTATGGCAAGACTCGGCGAGGGGGATTACTCGGTTGTTATATGTGATCTTTGGCTTGGCGGCTATGATACCCTTACCCTTATAAAGAGGGGCAAGAATCTCCCCGGACAAAAACCTTCCTTTATATTATTAACACCTATGAACGATTTGGTTTTAGCCAACAATGCCGGGGCGGATACCTGTATAATAAAGCCTGTCGACATCCCTACCCTCGTTTTTCATATAGAGGACCTTATCAGGCGAAAGAGAAATGGACAGGCTTTTGATATGGAGGAACAGGTCACAAAAGTTATTCATCAGCTTGGTGTACCCGCTCATATTAAGGGTTATCAATATCTTCGTTATGCAATTATGCTCACACTCGAGGATGCGGAGGTTATCAACTCGGTAACAAAGGTTCTTTACCCCGCGGTAGCGAAAAGATACAACACTACCACCTCAAGAGTTGAGAGAGCTATTCGCCACGCGATAGAGGTGGCCTGGGATAGAGCCGACATTGACGTTATAAATTCCTATTTTGGCTATACAATACAAAACAGTCGTGGCAAGCCTACAAACTCGGAATTTATCGCCCTAATAGCCGACAATCTCCGCTTGAAGTACAAGTACACGACTGTTTAATATTTATTAAGTTGTCTTATTGATTATGCCAGAGATGCGGTAAAGCGTCTGCCGGTAGCATTGAAGCTAACATTTACATTGCCACTCTCTGTAAAAGCGGGGGTTTTGTTGTCCAAAACAACGCTAAAGGAGGCATAATGGTCCTCGGACTTGCCGAGCTTGCCGATAGGAATATACAAATACGCCGCCTCTTTGGATTTGATAGTGCCAAGATTTATAAATTCCTTGTCGCTAACACCATCGAGGGTGAAGTCGTGAAGGTATACATCAATGGCTTTGGAGCTGCCGTTACCAGCCCAAAACTCCAGGTATGCCTCGCCGTTTGTATCGTAAAGCAAGGTATTAATCTCGATGCAATAATCATTTGTCGAGATGAGCTTTTTAGCAAGATCGTTGCTCTCGTAGTTGATTTTTATTCCGCCGGGGGTGACAATGCTTACAGTAGCAAGTCTGTCCTCTAGACCAAGGGCATTTGCCCACATCTCAATACACTCGCCAGCCAAATCTGCAGAATAACCATAGTCGTTTTCCATTCTCGAGCAATAGTATGCCACGGGAATCTGCTGCTGGGTGTTGTTCTGCATCTCTTCGACAAATCCGTTTTTCAAGAGTGCAACAAGAATGTTATTGCGTGCATTGTCGCCAGGGTTTAAATCCTTTAAAACACCAAGAAGCTTTTCCGAATTAAACTTCTTTACAAGATGGGGATATTCCTCTAACAGTTTCTTTAAATCTAACATTTATTCCTCACATAAAATGAATCAGTTACTATTTTACTCGCCACCAAGAAATCTTCTTCCCTCCATAGCGCGGGAGAGTGTGATTTCGTCGGCATACTCTATATCTGCGCCTACAGGAATACCATAAGCCAAGCGGCTCACACGAACACCTGTGCATTCAAGCACGCGTGCAATATAAAGCGCTGTTGCATCGCCCTTGGGGGTGGGATTGGTTGCGATTATAATCTCGCTTACCTCGCCTTCCTCTACCCTCTCGAGCAGGTGACCTATGCTTAAGTCCTTCGGTGTAATGTTATCAAGAGGCGAAAGCGCGCCACCTAAAACATGGTATACACCCTTATACCCTCTTATTCGCTCCATTGTAATGACGTCCTTTGCGTCCTCTACAACGCAAATAGTCGATTTGTCACGGTCAAGGCTTTTACAAATATCGCATCCCTCTTCACTGGAGGAAAGACCGTGGCAAATAGGACAATGGTGCACATCACGAGAAAGTCCTACTATCGCATCGGCAAAGCTTGCGGTTTGCTCATCGGATAAATTGAGAAGAGCAAATGCATAACGAGCCGCGGTTTTTGCCCCGACACCGGGTATACGGCGAAACTCGTCTATCACTCTTTGAATAGGTAAAATATATTCTGCCATATCAGAACAATCCGGGGATGCCGGGGATACCCATACTACCGGTTATTTTGGACATTTCGCTCTGCGACTCGGATTCTATCTTTCCTATAACCTCATTTACAGCCGCAACGATAAGGTCCTCGAGTGTTTCGATATCGTCGGGGTCTACTACCTCCTCGGCAATTTTAACCGAGAGAAGCTGCTTTTTACCATTCATCTTTACGGTGAGAACTCCACCACCTACTGCTGCCTCATACTCGCGTGCTTCAAGCTCTGCCTGGGCGTTTGCCATATCCTCCTGCATTCTCTGTGCCTGCTGGAGCATAGCCTGCATATTTCCAGGGACATTGCTCTTGGGAATTCTTGCTTTCATTTTAATATCCTCACTTAAAACTTATTTATATCATTTATCGCCTCTTCTATTTCGCGAGTGTAATCATCGCTTAAAGAGGAGTCTTTGGGTACAATAATTAACCTAACATTTTCTGCACCCAGGCCAATGTTTTCGGCAATAATGCTACGAATTATACTAAGCGAATTTTCGTCCGTAGCAAGGCTGTTTGCAAAAAAGCTCTCTATCCTGATGATAAAGCTATCATCGGGACGTCTGTATGCCTCAGAGCGTCCAAGCTTACCGGAAAGGGGTGGCTTGAGTTCGGAAATGCGCTCTATTACCTCGCACCAAGCACTAAACACCTCGGTTTTAGGAGTAGCCTTTTGCACAGGGGCTTCTTCGGCTTTCTCTTCGAGAAATTCCTCTTGTTCAGGCACAACAGGTGCATCAAAGACCGCATTGGCAACAGAATCCTCGGGCAATAGGGTTACCGCCTCGGTGTTATTAAGCTTTGTTCCAACCCCCACCATACGGAGCATTTGAAGCTCTTTTTCAAGCTCCTCTATTCTCAAAGCCAGTGCCTCGGGAGTTATCTCGGTCTTTGCGTCGCACATACGAGTGAGTGCTATCTCGGCTATCGAGCGCTTGGAATTAAAGGCTCTTTGCATATCGGCAAGAGCACCCTCGAGCAAGGAAATGTGGTAGGACAGTCTTTGCGAGGTGAATGCCCCTGCAAGCGGACGCATCATTTCCATCTCCATATCGGTAAGGTCGAGATATTCCTTTGCCCTATCCGAATTTTTGACTACCATAATATCACGATAGCAATCTATTATTTCCTGCCAGAATACCGACAGGTCACCGCTCTTAAGTACAATCTCGTTTATTGTAGAATAGATAGCGGTGTAATCCTTCTTGAGTATTGCGCGAATTATATTAACAGCGCTGTCACGGTTGCCACTACCGACAGTATCAAAGACAAGCCTATCGTCGACAGTCTTTCCTGTGCTTGCACAAAGCTCGAGCAAGCTCACCGCATCACGCATACCACCTCTTGATACGCGTGCAATTATTCTCGCGCCGTCATCAGTAAGGCTTATACCCTCGACGCCCGCTATATGCTTGAGCCTTGCCATAATGTTTTCAGATGAGATACGACGGAAGTCAAAGCGCTGGCAACGGGAGACGATGGTGGTGGGAAGCTTGTGAAGCTCGGTGGTTGCGAGAATGAAAATAACATATGTCGGAGGCTCTTCAAGTGTTTTGAGAAGTGCGTTGAATGCCGCGCCCGACATCATATGAACCTCGTCGACGATGTATACACGATACTTGAGCACAGCGGGTGTAAAGGCAATCTCGTCCTTCATATCACGGACATTGTCAACACCGTTGTTGCTCGCCGCGTCCATCTCTATAACATCGGTGGCGGTGCCAGCATCGATAGAACGACAGGCCTCGCAGTTGTTACAGGGGTTGCCGTTAATAGGATTAAGGCAGTTTACCGCCTTGGCAAGTATCTTGGCACAGCTGGTTTTACCCGTTCCACGAGAGCCGCAAAAAAGATATGCGTGCGAAAGTCTGCCGTTGGCAACTTCGTATTTAAGAATATCTGTGACCGAATTCTGCCCCGACACATCGTCGAAGTCGAAGGGCCTATATTTTCTGTAAAGTGCTCTGTAATCCGACATGCTCCCTCCAAGATAGAAAAAGTGCGTAGTGGTATGCTGGATAACATACACATACGCACAATAACAAATTCCATGTGTCACAAAGAACCATACACCCCTCCGTCGAGAATGACCTTACATACGGTAACCGTCACATCTGCTCCAAACAGGCTTCCTCGCGGCACACTCGATAAACCGCTTAATGCTGCTTGGTTCCCCACCTGACATGGTTCACAGCCTCGAGTTGCGCAAGACCCATTCTTCAACACAAATAATGACGATGCAGACTACACAAAGCCAACCCTCAGGAGAGGAATGAACCCCTGCTATAGCGGATTTCAGGTACAAGGTACCGCTACCACCCCGGCTGGTATGGCTCCGTGTGACACACGGAATATTTAACTTTTAATATTTTAGCATAATAATTATAGAAATGCAAGTGTTTTTAGAAATTTTGTATTTTTTTAGGTAATGAAACCGCCACTAATGTTGAGCACCTCGCCTGTTATAAAGGATGCCCTATCCGTAGCGAGGAAGAATATCGCCTCTGCGACCTCCTCGGGACGGCCAATGCGACAGAGTGGTGTTTCGTCGGCGAGTGCCTCAAGGTCGGATAAAGACAGATGCGAATTCATCTCGGTGTCGATAACTCCGGGGGCTACCGCATTTACTGTTATTCCAGAGGGTCCAACCTCCTTGGCAAGAGCCTTGGTAAATCCGATAAGTCCTGCCTTCGCAGTAGAATATGCGACCTCGCAGGATGCACCCACAAGTCCCCACATAGAGGAGACATTTATAATTCTACCCGACTTTTTCGAAATCATATAAGGCAAGACCGCCTTTGAATAAAGGAAAGGTGCATCAAGGTCTATCGACATAACCCTTCTCCACTCCTCAAAGGAAACATCGGTAAGGAGCGAGAAGGAGGAGACAGCAGCATTGTTGACAAGACAGTCGATGCCGCCAAAATAATTTACACAGCATTCTACCGCGCTTTTTATATCTTCTCCCTTGGCAGAGTCTGCCCTAACCGCAAGAGCCCCGCACTCCTCTGCCAGCGAGAGCGCCTCTTCTTCGCTGTTGTTATATGTAAAAGCGACTCTCCATCCCTCACGACTAAACACCCTGACGGTGTGGCTGCCAATGCCACGAGAGCCACCTACTATCAAAACGCACTTGTTTTCTGCCATAATACTCTCCTTTAAGTGTATAATTTATTTTACAAAATTATGCCCAATAAGTCAAGGGTGAAAACATAAAAAAGCTTTTCAAGGACAAAATACAGATGATTTTAGTTATAAACGATGACCTACGACTATGCGACAGCATTACAGATATGTTTAGGCTTCATGGTATGCCGTGCTACGGAGCAAATGCCGAAGAGGCCATAAACGAGCCTGCAAATTTATACAGTCTTTTGCTACTCCCAGAGCCTTTTTCCACTGTCGTTATCGAAATTCTTTTTAAAACCCTCAAGGATAAGTTTCCCGAATTGCCAATATGCAAGGTTGGTATACCTAATATAGAGGACTTGGGCCTTTTTGATAGAGTGATATATCCTAAAGGGGTTTTGGGCGGTGTTTTGTCGGGTATAGTCAACATGCTGCTCTCTACATTTAACATTGGAACATATAGCGATGGTTATCTAAAAGCGCCTATAGATGAGAAAAACATCTATATTGGAGGAACTAAAGTAGGTCTTACAAAAACAGAGGGCCTGCTTTTGCGCTGTATAATGCGTTCTACCCCAAGAGGCTGTACAAAGGAGGACCTGTTAAAATATTGTTTTAGACGGGGAAGCTACACCGAGGTGTCTGCGATAAGGACGCATATTTGCTCGATAAATAAAAAGTCCGAGGCAATATTTGGAGAAAAGCTCATACTATCAGAAAACAGAAGGTACTATATTGGCGAGAGCATAACAGGAAAATCTACGGGCTAAAAGTTAAAACCAAAGCATATAATTACCCGAGGGAAAGAGAGGTAATATGCTTAATTTAACAAAACTTGTACTAAACTTTATTTCGTTAATACTCGGTCTTGACGAGCCAGAATCCTTCCCACCACCACTAGACAAGGAAACCGAGAAAAAGATGTTTGAAAGAATGAGGGATGGCGACAAGGAGGCAAGGTCGATTCTTATAGAGAGAAATCTTCGCCTTATTTCGCACATTATACGGAAATACTACGCATCATATTCTTATCCCGAAGAATTGTTGAGTGTGGGAAGTTTAGGACTAATTAAGGCGGTGGATAGCTTTAAAAGTGAGAAAGGAACCCGATTTGCGACCTATGGAGCAAAGTGCGTACAAAATGAGATTTTGATGTATTTTCGCTCGCAAAAAAAGAAGCAAAACGAGGTGTCAATAAACGATACCATTGATGTTGATAAGGACGGAAATCCACTTACATATCTCGATATAATAAGTGTTGAGGAAAACATAGCAGAAGAGATAGAATTAAAAAGTTATACCGACCGCCTTGCGGGGATGATAAGCGAATTGCTCGACGAAAGACAGAGGCAAATTATTATCCTGCGATATGGTCTGTGCGGCTATCAACCGCGGACGCAAAAAGAGGTGGCAAGTATGCTAAAAATCTCGCGTTCTTATGTGTCACGGATAGAGAAAAAAGCGCTTGAAATTTTGAAGGAGGCCTTTGGAAATCACATACCGGTTTTTGAAGATTAGGTATAAATACTTTTTGGCAGGACAAAATAGATAGGCATATATAATTCTGTTTTATTAAAGTTATTTATTGGCAGAACTATATTTTGCAAGAAGAAATAAACATTTTCCGTATCAAAGAAAGATAAGGAAAAACAAAAAAGGATGGGTAAAATGATAGTAAACAAGATTGCCCTTGCACTTGTCATTATAGGCGCTCTGAACTGGGGTTCGATAGGACTTTTCAGTTTTGACCTTGTAGCCTGGTTAACAGGTGGCCCTGCCTCTATTTTGGCAAGAATTATATACACCATTATAGCTCTTGCGGGTATCTGGTGTATAACCCTGCTCTTCCATAGAGAAGAGGAGGCGCACCAGCCCTCTATATAAGGCTCGGCAATAATCCAATGGGTGACGGAGACGAAACTATTTCGTCTCCGTTTTTCTTTTTTAAATCGCTTTTTCTAAAATCCAATTCTTTACTTACATGTTAAAATGTGTCTATTTTGTTTTTCTAATTTGTCAAATTTTGCTTGTCATTTTATGTCATTTTAGTTTTGCCATAATCGGCGATTTTGCATATTATGGTATAAACATCATTTTTTGAAAAAGATGTTTACTATTTAGGATTTGTGGCAAAAATATTAGCGGGACACAAAAGAACGAAAGGAATAGAAAATGAACATAAGACGAGGCGATATTTATTATGCCGACCTAAGTCCTGTGGTCGGTAGCGAGCAGGGCGGTCTTCGCCCGGTGCTTATAGTACAAAATGATGTGGGAAACCGACACAGCCCCACCGTCATCGCAGCGGCAATAACCTCAAGAATGGGAAAAGCAAAGCTCCCTACTCATATAGACCTACCCGGGATTGAGGCAGGACTTGCAAAGGATAGTGTGGTACTGCTTGAACAGATAAGAACAATTGACAAGCAAAGGCTCAAGGAAAAAATGGGTCATCTTGGTGAGGAAACTATGCGAGTGATAAACAGCGCCATTGTTGTTTCATTTGGGCTCGGTTAGGACTTTTTAGTTTATAAAGGATAAAAACAACATATTTGCACCTGAATTTGCATATTATTAGACAGGCGATGCCAATGAAGCGTAAAGGTCAGGTGAAACAAAATGAATATGTATATGCCAGAGGGAATGCTAATCTGTTCCCCAAAGAACTATGAATATACCTCCTCGGAGGAGGGGCTATCGCGTGCTTTAACCAAAGGGGCTATTCTCGAAGCCCCAGCCATACTCTGCGACCACAGGTTTGATCTGCATGTAGAGCTTGGTGCAAAGGTGCGCGGTATAATCCCAAGGCAGGAGAGTCAATATCTGCGTGCCGACGAAGAGATTAAAGATATCGCCATACTGACAAGAGTCGGTAAGACGGTTTGCTTTAAGGTGATGGGGTTTGAAAAAAGCGTAGGTGGGGAAACTATCGCACTGCTCTCAAGGCGTGCGGCACAAAAGGAATGCGTGATAAACTATCTTAACGGCCTGTGTCCGGGTGATATTATTCCTGCGAAAATAACGCATCTTGAGAGCTTTGGCGCTTTTGTAGATGTGGGGTGTGGTATTTCTTCCCTATTATCTATTGACTGCATATCGGTATCAAGAATTTCACACCCCTCAGCACGGCTTTCGGTAGGTGATACACTTTACACCGTTGTAAAAAGCATCGACGAACGAGGGCGAATATATGTATCCGAAAAGGAGCTGCTCGGCTCTTGGGAGGAGAACGCATCTCTGTTTTGCGAGGGACAGACGGTAAGAGGTATTGTCAGAAGCGTCGAGGACTATGGCATCTTTATTGAATTACGACCAAATCTCGCAGGGCTTGCAGAATACAGAGAGGGGATATACCCCGGGCAAACCTGCGCGGTCTACATAAAATCGATTATCCCAGACAGGATGAAAATAAAGCTGATAATTATCGATTCGCAGGACACAGTAGAGCGCGATGCTCCCCCACTCGAATATTTTATCGATACGGAAAAGGTTACGCATCTTGACTCTTGGCAATACTCTCCCCCGGGATGTAAGAGGGTAATTGAAACAGTTTTTTCATAGGATATATTAAGAGCGAATACGCAGGAAAAAAACTTGTGTGTTCGCTCTTTTTCCATGTTGATTTTTTATTGTTATAGTGGTATAATTTTCTTATAAAGAAAGTGACATTTATATGACTAAATTGGAGGAGTTATGGTACATATAGGAAACGATTGGGATAATTTACTAAAAGTTGAGTTTGAAAGCGAATACTATTTAAAGCTACGAGAATTTTTAAAGGCCGAGTACTTTAGTACCACGGTTTACCCTCCTATGGAGGATATATTCAACGCCCTCAAATACACTTCATATGAAAACACGCGAGTTGTCATTCTTGGCCAAGACCCGTATCACGGGCCCGGACAAGCCCATGGTCTTTGCTTTTCTGTAAAAGCGGGGGTTACACCTCCACCATCACTCAAAAATATATTCAAGGAATTGGATAATGATTTGGGAATATCCGCCCCACCAACAGGCGAGTTAACAGGATGGGCGAAACAGGGTGTTTTGCTACTAAACACTACCCTAACGGTTAGACAAGGCTTGCCACAAAGCCACAAGGGAAGGGGCTGGGAAATACTGACAGATAAGATAATTTCCTTGATAAATGAGAAGGTATCACCTGTGGTATTTTTGCTCTGGGGAGGGAACGCAAGAGCAAAGCGAGCGCTCATAACAAATCCCATGCATTTAGTCCTCGAAGCGGCTCATCCAAGCCCTCTTTCTGCCTATGCCGGTTTCTTTGGGTGCAAGCACTTTTCAAAAAGCAACGAATTTCTCGAAAAAGTCGGGGCAAAAGTGATAGATTGGGGTCGATTTTGTTAAGTATTTTATATATTTTTACTAAATTATGACGAAATTGTTATTTGCTATTGTAATTTGTCGAAAAAATGTTTATAATTTTTTTATAATTAGTTCTCGCGAGCGAGCAAATAATTAAATTATTTTTTTTTGGAGTGACTTATGAAATTACTTGAAGAAAGAATTCGCAAGGATGGCAGAATTTTGCCCGGGGATGTGCTTAAAGTAGACAGCTTCCTTAATCATCAAATCGATGTTGCTCTAATTTCGGAATGCGGTGCTGAATGGAAGCGCTTGTTTGAAAACGAGGGTGTAACTCGCATTCTCACAATCGAGGCCTCAGGAATTGGTATCGCTTGTATTACTGCGCTTGCCTTTGGTGTTCCTGTTGTTTTCGCGAAGAAGATGAAGGGTCTTAACCTCTCCGGCGATTGCTACTCTACCAAAGTTCATTCCTACACCAAGGGACAAACCTATGATGTTATAGTTTCCAAGAAGTACATAGAGCCCGGTGACAAGGTGCTTATTATCGATGATTTCCTTGCTAAGGGAAGCGCGCTTAATGGCCTAATCGAGCTTGTAGAGCAGGCTGGCGCTATTGTTGTTGGATGTGGAATTGCTATCGAAAAGGCATACCAGGGTGGCGGAGATGAGCTCCGCGCAAAGGGATATCGTATCGAATCTCTGGCAAAAATCGAGTCTATGACTCCCAGCGAGGGTATCCGTTTCTCGTAACTCTTCGTTTTTTCGCTTTTGTTCTGGTTATTAGAGGCTCACCTCATAACATAAAAATTTTTATTTGGAGGAACACTAAAATGTTCAAGAAGATTCTTTCTCTTGCTCTGGCACTTGCAATGCTCGTTACCTGCGGTCTTGCTCTTGCATCCTGCGGCGGTAACAACACCTCTGCGATGACCGAATCTCCCCTCCCCGCTCCCGAAATCGTTAAGGACTTCGAGATTGACGAGGACTTCAAGATTGGTTTCATCTGCTTGCACGACGAAAACTCTACCTATGACCTTAACTTCATCAACGCAGCTAAGGCATATCAGGAAGCTCTCGGCCTTAAGGATTCTCAAGTTATTATCGTTAGAAATATTCCTGAGACCGCTGAATGTACCGAGGCAGCTATCGACCTTGTAGACCAGGGTTGTAAGATTATTTTTGCTAACTCCTTCGGTCACGAGGACTTCATCATCGAGGCTGCAAGACAGCACACCGATGTTCAGTTCTGCCACGCTACCGGTTGCAAGGCTGCTACCGCTGGTCTTTCCAACTACCACAACGCTTTCGCTTCTATCTACGAGGGTAGATACCTCGCAGGTATTGCTGCAGGTCTCAAGCTCAACGAGATGATCGCTAATGGTGAGATCACTGCTTCCGAGGCAAAGATGGGTTATGTTGGTGCGTTCACCTATGCTGAAGTTATCTCCGGTTACACCTCCTTCTACCTTGGCGCTAAATCTGTATGCCCCACCGTTACTATGGATGTAAGATTCACCGGTTCTTGGTACGATGCAGTGGAAGAGAAGAATGCTGCAGAGGCTCTTATTCAGGGCGGATGCGTTCTTATTTCTCAGCACGCTGACTCTATGGGCGCTCCCGGTGCTTGTGAGGCTGCCGGTGTTCCCAACATCTCTTACAACGGCTCTACATACGATGCATGCCCTAACACCTTCATCGTTTCCTCCGCTATTAACTGGGCTCCTTACTACGCTTACATCACCAAGTGCGTTGCTACCGGTGTAGCAATCGATACCGACTGGTGTGGTGGTATCCAGGAGGGCTCTGTAGTTCTCTCCGGCATCAACACCGATGCTTGCGCTGAGGGTACTGTTGAGAAGATCGAGAGCACTATCGCTGCTCTTAAGAACGGTACAGTTAAGGTAT
>JAZSMN010000022.1:0-1982 GCA_045535925.1 Eubacteriales bacterium | reverse complement strand
GGCTACGATCCGACTTGAGAAGAACTACCTTGCCATTTCCGTTTTCGCAGTCGGTCCGGTCTGCCTTATAGTGGCAGTCGTTGTAGGAAGACGTATATTTATGAGTGCTGGTCATAAGGGTTTTTAAGGACTGCTTCAGCTGGGAGGAGGACTGCTTTGATAGAGTATCATAGCCATACCCGCCAGAGTAGTAGCTGCTTGCGCTAGACGAGAGCTCGTCGCACACGACATGCCTTGTGCCTTGGTTGTAGGAGTTGGTATCTTTTGCCGACGCCAAAGCACCGATAGGCTGTGCCAGCAGGATGCTAACCACCATCAACAAGGCGAGAAGAGATTTTATAAAGTTCTTCATATTATCCTCTAAAATATTTATATTATACCCTTTAATATTACCACATTTTTTTATCTTTTTCAACCCCTATTTACAATGCTTTCAAATTAATGGTCAAAATAATGCTATTTGTTATCTTTTCTATATAGTTTTAGGGGTGCGCCCTGTAGGGTCAAAAATCGGGGTGGACCCTTGACATATTATATTAAATATGTTATCATTACTGTGTTAGTATGCGCGTGTTATATTTGTACGCGCGCGTATACGAGGGATTATGGGTTTTCACGGGTGCAGCTTTTCGTGTTTCTTGATTAACGCGCGAGGTTGCTTTTTTTGAGAGGGCGGCTCACATAGGGACGACGAGCCAAGCCGCCCCCCCTATCTCACGTTTTTATATATTTCGTGTTTGTTACAAGACGAAATGATGCTTTACAAAAACAAGCGAGGTAATATCATGCAAGATACAGGAGTACAATTTCATATCCGTTGTGGCGAGGGTAGTGTAGGCCGTTATGTTTTTCTGCCGGGTGACCCGGGCCGCTGTGAGAAAATAGCATCTCACTTTGACAACCCTGTACATATCGGTATGAACAGGGAGTACAATATCTATACAGGTACGCTTCTTGGTGAGAAGGTGTCGGTCTGCTCGACCGGTATCGGTGGCCCCTCTGCCTCGATTGCTATGGAGGAGCTGGCAAATATAGGCGCGGACACCTTTATCCGCATCGGTACCTGTGGCGGTATTGACCTCTCTGTTGAGCCCGGCGACATTGTTGTCGCAACCGGAGCTATCCGATACGAGCACACCTCGATGGAATACGCACCGATAGAGTTCCCTGCGGTGCCTGATTTTGAAATTGCCGCGGCTCTCAAGGAGGCCTCCGAGTCGCTCGGATATCGCACACATACAGGTGTGGTGCAATGCAAGGACGCCTTCTATGGTCAGCACGCACCCGAAAAATCGCCTGTATATTACGAGCTAAAGCAAAAATGGGAGAGCTGGAAGCGCCTGGGTGTCAAGGCCAGCGAGATGGAGTCAGCCGCCCTGTTTGTGGTGGCATCGGCACTTGGTGTGCGCTGTGGAAGCTGCTTCCACACTGTATGGAACCAGGAGCGAGAGAAGCTGGGTATGTATATGCCCCCCACCGAGGACACCTCGGGTGCTATTCGCGTGGGTATTGAGGCGATGAAGCGCATCATACTTAGCGACCGTAACAAATAATTTACAGTCTTTATCATCTAAAAAGGCACTCTCGTGCCAGGTAGGAGTGCCTGATAGACCATGCCCGGCAAAATGAAGCCTATTTGGTCTAGGAAGGAGATTTATGGACAAAAATATAGTAGAGCTTTTGATAGAAAAGGCAAAAAAGGCGCGCGAGTCTAGTTATTCGCCCTACTCGGATTTTTCGGTGGGCGCTGCCCTGCTTTGCGCTGACGGAGGTATTTATTCGGGGGCAAATATCGAAAACGCCTCCTTTACCCCCACTGTTTGTGCCGAGAGGGTGGCCTTCTTCTCTGCCATTTTTGACGGTAAGAGAGATTTTCGCGCCATTGCGATAGTAGGTGGCAAAAGAGGTGGCGAGGGCGAGAAATGCTGTCCACCCTGTGGCGTCTGCCGCCAGGTGATGAGCGAGTTTTGCGAGGGCGACTT
>JAZSMN010000214.1:0-4981 GCA_045535925.1 Eubacteriales bacterium | reverse complement strand
GACCGCTTCGATACCTCTGCTTAAATATGATGTAATAGTTTGCATCATGTATAAGCAGAGCCCTTGTGAGAAGTGGCTCCATGTCCTTTAGGGCATAGAATCCGCTTCGCATATCCCACCGAAGCGTGTCAAGCTCGCTTGTAAACGCAAGGTGTGGATATATTCACCATAGGTGAAATACCTCTCTGTGATGCAACTATATACATTTTTAGTTGTGGTGTAACAAAGTGCATCAAATTTATGCAGAGAACTTGTTAGAAATACCTCTGCTGGATGCATACTGTCTTACAACACTTTGGTATTATAACACAAACATTTTGATTTTGCAAGAGGTTTTTCGCTTTTTTCAAAAAATCAAGGCGAAAAATATTTGCCGCAGGTGAACATCCTTTCTGTGTTTAACTAAATCCAGTATTGTGGATGCAATCTTTGCACGAAGAAATCTTGCTTTGTAAGTGAAGGGGCGGCAGTCAGAGATAATTTAATCTTAAAGGAGTCACCACATTTGATTAGCTTTGTGCTTATCTCCTTGTTCGAGTTTGTTACACCCTTATAATATCCTTTCCTAGTTCCATCTTATGAAACTCGTTATATTATATGTCGAAAATGCTCGTTTGGTGTAGTAAAAGGTATATAAAAGCATACCGATAGGTATGCTTTGACTGTGTTAAAATCGAGTGATAGGTCACTATGAAAACAACTCATCCTCTATTATGTAAGGGAGATTAAGCGGTGTGGCAAGACCGCCTACAAGACGGTTGTAAAACTCCAAGGCCTTCCTCTTGTCGGCAAAGAACTCCTTCGCCTCGGCAAAGCCTCGCACACCCTCGCGGTCTACAAACTCCACCGATATTGAATAGAGCCTGATTCCCATGCTGGCTGTCTTTATGCTGTCTGCATAGTAAAGTGTGTAGGTGTAAGAGCCGTCGGAGGTCTCTATGTGATTGCTTTCTATAATTTTGTAGCCCTGGTGGATATTTTGTGACATAAATTTTTCCTATGTGATAGTATTATTATATTTTAGATTTTTAGCTTTAGTAAAGGCTAAAAAGATGAGCAAAATACTGTGACTATTATAACATAAAGAGAAAATAATTTCTTGCGAAAAAAGTCTGCAAAAATAGGGTGATTTTTGCCTCTAAATGCCCATTTTTTGCTAAAATGATTGAAAACGGTCAAAAAGCGGCTAAAAACTATGAGTTTTTGCGACCGATTAGTCTGTATAAAAAAGAAAAATCCTTCAAATCGAGGTGAAAATGAAGGATTTTATAATAAAAATTTTGAAAAACTGCTTCTTTTGCAATTTGCAAGAATTTAAGGCAAAATTTAGACGGGTTATATCTTTGCCTTGGATTTTGTCTTTCCGTCCTCACTTTCTTAACTCTGTTTGCAATACAATACAATGCGTAGCATTGATGATATACAATACTACGCATTGATGGGTGTTATCTATTCCCGTATTTTTCTATGACATAGTCCATATCCTTGTCGCCTCTGCCTGAGAGGTTGATAAGGATAGAGCCTCGTTTCATCTTCCCTGCGAGTTTCATAGCGTAGGCGACGGCGTGGGCGCTTTCAATGGCTGGGATAATGCCCTCAAGCCTTGCCAGGGTGAAGAATGCGTCGATAGTTTCCTCGTCGCCTATGCAGTCGTATTTTACCCTGCCGAGGTCGTGCAGGAATGCGTGTTCAGGCCCTGACGAGGGGTAGTCAAGACCGCTGGCAACCGAGTACACGGGGGCAGGCTCGCCGTTTTCATCCTTTAACATAATACTGTTAAAGCCGTGCATAATTCCCTCACTGCCGTATTTGAGGCTTGCCGCGTGGTTGCCAAGGGTTGGACCTTTTCCGAGGGGCTCAACACCGTAAATATCAACGGGATCGTTGAGAAAGCCGCTAAACAGTCCCATAGCGTTTGAGCCACCGCCAACGCAGGCGACTATGGCGTCGGGAAGTTCGCCGGTCATACCGAGGAACTGCTCACGAGCCTCTATACCGACAACACTCTGAAAATCTCTGACCATCATAGGGAAGGGGTGAGGGCCAAGAACAGAGCCTATACAATAAATGGCATCTTTATATTCACGGGCGTAGGCTAAAAAGGCGGCGTCTACCGCTTCTTTAAGCGTGGCAAGCCCCACGGTTACTTCAATGACGTTTGCTCCGAGGATTTTCATTCTCGCTACGTTGGGGGCTTGCTTTTTTATATCGACCGAGCCCATATAAATGTCGCACTTAAGTCCAAAGTATGCGGCGGCGGTGGCGAGAGCAACGCCGTGTTGTCCTGCGCCGGTTTCGGCAATGACCTTTTTCTTTCCCATATATTTTGCCAAGAGTGCTTCTCCCATACAGTGGTTGAGTTTGTGAGCGCCCGTGTGGTTGAGGTCTTCGCGCTTTGCGTAAAGTTGAACGTTTCCGAGCCTGTTTGACAGGCGTTCGAGGTAACTTATCGGGGTAGGCCTGCCCTGAAATTCACGGCGAATGGTACGGAGTTCGCCTATAAACTTGCTTGATTTACAAATGGTGAAGTATGCCTCGGTTATCTCTTCCATAGCCTCTCTTAATTCAGGGCTTATGTAAGCGCCGCCGTATTTACCGAAAAATCCGTCTTTTGTGGGGTAGTTCTTAAAATATGTATCAAAGTTTATACCGTTAAATATCATCTTTATTATCTCCTTTTCTAAAGCAATTGCGCAAAAGCGCATAATACTATCAGAGTGTTTGAGTGTTATTTAATATTTAGGCTTACGCCATCGTTTAGTTAGTAAAATCATAAATCCTCCAAAAAACAAAAAATCCCCGACAGAAAAAAACTGTCAAGGACGAATGAATATTCGCGGTGCCACCTTGATTCACCATACGGTGCTCTTACGGATAGAAGTATATCCTGACCTGTTACGGTGGTCTGCCGTTGTAGAATACTCGGCAAAAAAGCCTTTGGCTACACCCTCCACGGTCCATTTGCAGGCCTGTATCTTGCCCGACTCTCATCATCACGGGCTCTCTGTGAAGTCATAACCTGCTTTATCTCCGTATCAACGGTTTACTTAATTATAAATAATCGGAGGGTGCTTGTCAAGGGAAAAGCACAAGAAAAAAAGTGCTAAATAAATACAATTATGGAATTGTTGATGAATAGAAAAAATTAAGATAAAAGTTCGTCTTCTACTATGTAAGGGAGATTTATAGGTGTTGCAAGTCCTGAAACAAGACGGTTAAAGAACTCGACCGCCTTACCTTTGTCGGAAAAGCACTCCTTTGCCTCGGCGAATCCCCTAACACCGTCATTGTTGATAAATTCCACCGAAATTGAATAAAGTCGGATACCCATACTTGCAGTTCTTACGCTGTCCTCGTAGGAGAGCGTGTAGGTGTAACTTCCGTGGGTTGTTTCTACCTGCTCCCTCTGTAATGTGGTGAATTTGTTATGAATATTTTGTGCCATAAATTTCTCCTGAATGCAGTTTTTATGTATATACTTCAAAATTTGCCCTTGCATTTCTGCCGCTGTATAGGATTTTTTGAAATACAGTCGCCAAAAGCCCCTTTTTAGGGATTGACTCTTACTGCATATATTATAGCACTAAATAAAAAATATTTCTTGCGAAAAAAGTCTGCAAAAATAGGGTGTTTTATGCCACTAAATGCAACATTTAACAAAATCAGGTTGCAAAGGGGCTAAAAAGGCAAAAAAACAACACTTTTTGCGATGAAAATATCGCTTACATATACCTCTAAATCCTGCAAAAATAGAGGAAAATGCAGGAATTTTCTTTAAAATTTACTAAAAAACTTGCGATTCTGCAATTTGAAAGATAACCGGTATAAAATCAGAGTTTTGCAAGTTTGATTTCTGCCTCCGAGTTTATCTTTCCGTCCTCTCTTGTCGTGCGAATATAGAAAATGTCGCCCTGTGATGCGCGAAAAACCCTGAGCCTCTCGTCCTTTGGTGCTTCGTTTTGGAAGGTGATGGTTATACTCTCTATTCTATAACCGTCAAGGGGTAGGAAGTTTGAATACATATCGGGATAGCGGGTGTTGTTCATATGGCCATTTTGGTCCAGGTCGGCATAGTTTACCGTATATGTTCCCACATCTCGCAGCTCGCAGGGCAGGTAAAATCTACCGATAGCCATACCATTGTGGTCGTGAAGCTCAAGACCCAGGTTAAAGTCATTAACCCTAACAAGCGCGCGTGTGTTTGTGTCGACCAAAGCCCATACCGAAGCCGCTCTGCCTATGACCTCTCCGCCTCTTTCCAGGGCATAGCAACGCAGGAAGCTGTAGCCACGGCTCTCGCAGGGATAGGTGCAGGCAGTGAGCCTATCATACACACGGACAGGCGAGGTAAACTCCATCTTCATCTTGCTTAATATGAAGGCTCGCCCCATCTTCTTAAGGTTGTCGTAGGACAGTCCCCCCTCGCTTAACTGACTCTGGGCACAGGTCTGGATATACCGCATAAGCGCCGATGCCCGTGCCACTCCGTTTGGATCAATATCGTGAATATCAACCTCAACATTTGTTCTGTAAATAGACATATTATCACCTCTTTATAGATATATTTTACCACTGTTTTTATCTTTGTCAATGAACGTGGGACAAATTTAAGAAAATGAAAACAAAAATATTACAAAATTATATTGGGTGTAGATTTTTCTTTTGGTTTATGTTAGAATATATTAAAAAGGAGGCTTATATGACTGTTTTAACCAAGGATAATTTCAAGTGCGAGGTTGAGGAATATGTGGGGCTTATCATTATAGATTTGTACGCCGACTGGTGTGGCCCTTGCAAAATGCTCGCTCCAATAATAGAGGAACTTGAAAGAGAATATGAAGGCGTGAAGTTCTGCAAGGTCAATGTGGACGAACAGCCGGAACTTGCCGGAGTATTCCGTGTAGAGAGCATTCCTATGCTCGCGTTCGTCAAGGACAATACTTTTCTTGACCTCTCGGTGGGCTACCTGCCAAAGGAAAAT
>JAZSMN010000170.1:0-8403 GCA_045535925.1 Eubacteriales bacterium | reverse complement strand
AAGACCGCTTGGCCTCCGACTTGTATTCTTCGTCATAAATAGGCAGAACACTACAATGCACTCGGCTTTGTACACCGTTGTTTGCGTTTTCCCCCTGTTTTATAAAGATTTTTTCCTCACCATTTTCCACACGGACAAAGGTGCGTCCCTCGTGGGGAAAGTCTATTTTGGTCTGTCCTGCCTTAAGGGTTGTTATCTCTGGCTCGTCGGTCTTATGGATTGACACAATGCGAAAGACGGGAACAGTCCTGTCCTCCAAAACACGGTCGTCTATGACAAATTTAGCATTTCCAAAGTTGGTGTTGGTCTTAACCGTGGCCCACATTCTTGTGCCACCTATATAGTAGGTAGCACCGTCGGTTGCCCTGACGGGCAGACCCTTTGCGTTGGCAAATGCGTGCGCATCGACTATTGCCTTAAGGTCATCTGTTGCACCGTCACCGACATCACCAAAGTCCTCGTATCTAACATAACTCTTGTTGTCTTCCATAACCTTCCCCTAACCAAAGCAAAAAAGCTATACTACACGCGCATATGCTTGCATACAATTTAATTATAACAACTATTTGTTCTTTGTCAATGAAATGACAGAAATTATTACCGCACCCCACGCTTTTTGTCAAATATAGCCTTATAAGTATATCTATTTTGCACAAAACATTTTTGGAAAACAAAGCGATAGGTTTTGCTTGTAGGAAATTAGCCACCACTTTAAAATATTGACTTTTTGACCCCCATATGGTATAATTAAATAAACTTAAAAAACAAAACACAAGTCTGTTGCTACTCAGGATTTATAAACAGCAGTAAAAGCGAAGACAAAGGAGAATACTATGCTTAAAATCGAGCATTTAACTAAAAAATATGGTACCAAAACCGCGGTAAACAACCTGTCGCTACAAATCGAGCCGGGAGAAATTTGTGCATTCATTGGCCACAACGGTGCAGGCAAAACCACTACACTTAAGGCGTGTACAGGCATCCTGTCCTTTGACGAAGGACGCATTTTTGTTGACGGGATTTCCATATCCGACAACCCTATGGAGGCAAAGCGCAGGATGGCATATATCCCCGACAACCCCGACCTCTACGAGTTTATGAGCGGTATAAAGTACCTCTCATTTGTTGCTGATATATATGGTATGGGCAGCGAGAGGGAAGAGAGAATAAAAAACCTGTCGACAAGGCTTGGACTTGCCGATGCACTCTCCTCACCTATATCTAGCTATTCGCATGGCATGAAGCAAAAGCTGGCGGTTATCTCTGCCTTTATTCACCGACCGAGACTCATTCTTATGGACGAGCCCTTTGTCGGCCTCGACCCCAAGGCGGCGCATATACTAAAAGAGCTTATGCACGAGCATTGCAGAGATGGGGGCTCCATCTTCTTCTCCACCCACGTGCTCGACGTTGCCGAGAAGCTATGCGACCGTGTGGCTATAATAAAGGACGGAAGCCTTGTTGTGTATGGTGATATGGATACTGTCAGGGGTGACAGCTCGCTTGAGAGCGTATTCCTTGATTTAGAGGGGGAAGAAAATGCTTAAACATCTTATAGGCATTAGGCTTCGACGCCTCTTGTCCTCGCTATATGGTGGCAGGGGCGGTGTCGCCGCAGGCATCATATATGCCCTGATCGGTATAATTTTTCTCGGATACAGCTTTATGATAGGTTTTGGTCTTGGCTCTATACTTATTCCCGCGGGCCTTGACCAGATATACTTCTCACTATTTGTTTTAGTCTCGGCACTTGTGGTCTTTATGTTTTCAATTATGGAGACCAAGGTAGCCCTCTTTGAGTGTAATGACAACGAGCTTTTAATGTCGATGCCTATTCGCCCCATAGACATACTTGTGTCAAGATGCGCGGCTGTTTTGATTGCCAACCTCACAGAGGTTACCTTTATAATTCTGCCTGCCACCGTGGCCTATCTTGTCCTTGGCGGCTCGCCGCTTTATGCTGTGGGCTTCATTATCGTTTCGCTTCTTGCCGTGCTGTTTGTCACTGTGCTTTCTGCACTTTTTGGCTATGTGGTAGCACTTATAGCCTCACGCTTCAAGCACAAGAACCTGGTTACTATTATCGCCTCCTTGGCTTTCCTTGCTCTTTTCTTCGCGTCTTACATTTCGATTATGGGTGACTCGATGAATTCCTCTGACGACCCACAGCAAATGGTAGCAGACCTTGTAGAAATGATGGCAGCCCTTCTCCCCATAGGTGAGGCTTGTATGTTCTCACCCCTGCCGCTTATAGTAATTGCTTTAATATCAATTGGCACAACCATAGCTTTCGCCCTTTTGATGTCCAAGTTCTATTTTAGAATTATCACCGCGTCAAAGTCGACTATATCCTCCTCCAAAAAAGAGGTTAGTGTATTGACTGGTACGGCCTTTTCCGCCCTTGCTAAGAAGGAGTTGACGAGACTGTTTTCCTCCGCAGGCTATCTTCTTAACGGTGCCGCTGGTATTATATTTCAGGTGCTTTTGGGCATAATGCTCTTTACAAGCGGCGAACAAATTATGCCTGTTGTCGAGGAGCTTTCGGGTCTAATCGGTATTGACAAGTCCTATCTTCTCGGACTATTCGGTGTAGCTATTTGTTCGGCGCTCCCCCTGACAAACTCGGTTTCCGCCTCTGCACTCTCTCTTGAGGGCAAGAACTTTTGGGTGCTCCAGAGTCTGCCTGTCGCCCCCTTGACAGTCCTGTATGCCAAGCTTGTGCCCCATGTACTTATCTCCCTGCCGTCAACTCTCGCGCTTTCGATATTGCTCGGCATAGCCTTTTCTATCCCCGCTATATGCTGGCCGTTTATAATCATAGCTCCTATGGTCTCCGTCTTTATCGGCGCGCTTTTGGGTCTTGTTCTTAATGTTAAATTCCCAAAATTCCACTACACCAACGAGCACGAGGTAGTAAAACAGTCGCTCCCCGTATTCGTTATGGTTATGCTTGGTATGCTTTGCACCTTGCTTTGTGTTGGCGCAAGCCTGCTCCTCGCTATACAGATAGGACCTCTTGTCGCTATGATTGCTCTTCTTCTGCTGCTCCTCGCCGTATTCTCGCTTTTGATTTGGCTCCTTCACACAGTTACACGCCGAGGCTTTGAGAAACTACTGACAGGGAGATAATCTTGAAAATAGTACAAAAAATCAGGGATTTTATTAAGAAATATATCCCCACGTCCGCCCTTATAGCCTTAATAGTTTTTGTTATTTCGGCCATTCTTCTGGCTGTGGCAAAACTTGTGACCCCTTTTGCCGATTTTATAAACTCCGGCATTTCCACAGCCATAAGGGGTGCGCTCTCGCTTATAACCTACATTTTCCCATTCTCGCTTTTTGAGATGCTTATATACCTATCTCCACTTGTCCTGGCTTTTGCGGTATATCTTATCCTTAGACGAGACAGCGACCACACCGGCCGCGTTAGGACGATATTTTCACTCCTAGGTATTATAGCAGTTATTTATTCCTCCTACATTCTCACCCTCGCTGTGGGCTATCATACCACCCCGCTTGCTACAAGCACTGGGATAGAAGAGGACGGGGACATAACTAAAGAGGAGCTTAATGACACATTTATATATCTACGAGATAAGGTAAACCAGCTTGCCGAAGAAATGGATTACTCGCTCGGCACCTCAAAGATGCCCTATGACCTTGGTAGGATGAGCGTTCTCCTTACCGAGGCCTATGACCGCGTAGCAGAGAAATATCCATTCTTTTCAAATTTTCATAGCAGGATAAAGCCTGTCTTAGCCTCCTTTTTCCTCTCGGATGCAGGAATTACAGGAGTATATGGATTTTTGACAGGCGAGCCTAATCTCAATACCGACTACCCGGATTACAACCTCCCCTTTACCTCGGCCCACGAGTTTGCCCACCAGAGGGGAATATGCCGAGAAAACGAGGCAAATTTTATGGCGTTTTTGGTTTGCATAAGCTCCACCGACTCATATATCCAGTATAGTGGATATCTCAATATGCTTGAGTATGTGGCAAACGCGCTTTATTCCGCCGATAAGGAGCTCTATGCCGCCTCTCTTTCGCTTCTTAACGAAAGGGCGCTTGATGATATAAGAGCATCGGGCGAGATAACCAGGGCCCATATGGACAGCTGGATTAGAAAACTGTCAGATAGCATCAACGACACCTACCTGAAGGCCAACGGAACCGAGGGCGTAGTCACCTATGGATATGTGGTAAGACTTGCGGTAGGGTATATCCAAAGTATCAATAATTGAATAAATAAAAGAGGTATTACGATAGGAACAAGCAGGTTCAAATCCGTAAAGCCTCTTTTTGTTTTCAAAAGGAATAGAACCACAAAAACCAAAAATCCGTCCTCTCGACTTTACACCCTGATAAATTAACCAAAACTGCACAAAAAGAATAGACTGCTAAAAAAACCGAGAGGTAAAAAATGAGCAGTTTTGTAGTTAATGGAGGAAATCCGCTGTCGGGTAGAGTCAGGGTTAGCGGAGCGAAAAATTCGGCACTCCCCATACTGTTTTCCACCATAGCGGCAAAGGGGATATCGAAAATATATAATGTCCCGGATATAGGCGACGTTAAAACAGCAATACAGATTCTTTGGGGATTTGGCGCAGAGGTTAAAAGCGATGCCGACACCCTGACAGTCGACACAAGAGAGCTAAAATACTATGACCCACCTGAAAATCTAACCACCTCGCTCAGGGCATCTACATATCTGATAGGCGCGACACTTGCTCGCTTTGGCAGGGCGAATATCGGACTGTATGGAGGGTGTAACTTTGCCCCAAGACCTATTGACCTGCATATCTATGCTATGGAGCAAATGGGTGCAGAGAGGGTAGGGAACACCCTTGTACTAAAAAAATACAAGGATAGCCATATAACATTTCCAAAAACAAGTGTGGGTGCCACAGTAAACACCCTTATCCTTGCAAGCAGTATAGAAAAAACAACAATAATAGACGGTTGTGCCATCGAGCCACATATCCTGGTTCTTATAGAATACCTTCGAGCTGCGGGCGCAGAAATAACCCTTGAAAACAGGCGGATAACCGTAAGGGGCAGGGAGCTTTCCCGAGCAGAGGTGACACTAAACGGGGACATGATAGAGGCGGCAACCTATCATGTGCTTTCGCTTCTCTTGGGAGGCGGTATTATCGTCGATGGCGTAAACATGGACGAACTTTCTGTGTTTACCGACACACTTGCAGCCGCAGGCGCGTTACAGCAAAAACTTGACACGGGTGTGCGTTTTTATGGAGAAATGTCAACAACTGTTGATATTATTGCATCTCCTCACCCCGGATTTGCCACCGACCTTTGTCCAATTTCTGCCCCTTTGCTTGCCTCTTATAATGGTGGGAGCATTCGTGACCTTGTTTTTCCCACAAGGTTTGGATATCTTCTTGACCTTGCCTCCTTTGGCCTGTCATTTATAAGGCTTGAGGGCGGTGTGTATATTCTCCCATCCCGCATTCATCCCGCCACCGTTAGGGCACCTGATTTGCGTGGGGGTATGGCGGCACTTATCCTCGCTCTTTTGGCAAGGGGAGAGAGTCGTATTCACTCTGCCGAAACTATTCTTCGCGGCTATTCTTCTCTTATCTCAAAGCTGTCCTCTCTCGGGGCAAAAATTGATTTTTTCCAGTAGCCTATTGACATTTTGCCCGAAATAGTTATAATAGTAGCATAGTTGTTTTCGCGAGGAGGATATTATGAAAAGAATTATGACTATTCAGGACATTTCCTGCGTGGGAAAATGTTCGCTTACTGTTGCCCTGCCTATCATATCCTGTGCAGGAGTTGAGGCTGCGGTTTTACCCACCGCTGTTTTGTCTACGCATACCGCCTTTGACAAGTTCACATTCTGCGACCTGACGGATGAGATAGAGCCTATTAGGGATACTCTTTCCGACCTTGCCATTGATTTCGATGCCATATATACCGGATACCTTGGTTCCTTCCGCCAGCTCGAGCTTGTAAGTTCTTTTATGGATACCTTCCCGGGCAAGGTAGTTATCGACCCCGTAATGGCAGATAATGGCTCACTTTACAAGGGCTTTACCCCCGAATTTGCAAAGAAAATGGCAGAGCTTTGCTCTCGTGCCGATTTGATTATACCCAACCTCACCGAGGCATCCTTTATGCTTGGTATTCCTTATAATCCTAATTATACCGAGGATTATATCCGCGAGGTACTCAAGAAACTTACCGACCTTGGTGCCAAAACCGCCGCACTTACAGGCATAGGCTTTAAGGATGATGAGATAGGTGTGTACGCCTATGACAGCGAGCGCGACGAATACTTCAAGTATTTTAACGAGCGTCTGCCCTGTGCATTCCACGGTACAGGCGATATATATGCCTCTGGTACCGTTGGTGCTTTGATGCGCGGCTTTACCACCTTCGAGTCGCTCCGCATCGCGGTAGATTTTACTCTTGAGTGTATGAAGTGTACTATGAGAGATCCCGACCACCGCTTCTATGGTGTAAACTTTGAAGAGGCGCTTCCATATTATATAAGCCTGCTTTCCAAATAAACATAAAAGCACAGCCCTTCAAGCAAACATTAAAAGCACCGATTTCAAAGAAACATTAAAAGTCACAATTTTTGGATAAACAAAAAAGAGTAAGGATTTTCCTTACTCTTTTTATCTTCTTCTCTTGTTGCTTTTTCGTCCGCCAAGCACCGCCGCGAGCATATATACACCTATGTAACAAAGGTAGTTAATAAGGCACCTGGGGGGCAGAGCACCACCGCAGACTATTAGCCCAATAAGGATAAGCACAAGAATGAATAAAAGCGAAATGAGAAATAAAAAGCCTACCCCTCTTTCCTTATTTATTTTTCGACATACAAAGCCCGAGATCGCCCCGGAGAACAGTAGCCCCCACAGCCCCAGCACATCGATAAGCTTTGTTGGGCTATCCGTACTTATCGAATAAAGCCCAAGAAGGGTAGAGCACCCTACCAGCGACAAAAGGCAAATGCCGCATCCAATAAATAGCGGCCATATTCCGCCGATATCTTTAATTTTGCGTCTTGTTTTTCCCATATAACCTCCAAAAAAAGAGAGCCGATGAAAGACCTGTTATAGTCTATTCACTGGCTCTCTTTTTTATGTCGACTTTGGATTATTTGCCCTCTGCCTCGGAAGTCTCTGCTTCAGCCTGCTGCTGTGCAACAACCTCCTGGATCTTTACATCGATGGATCTGATAGCACCGCGAAGGAAACGAATCTTAGTGCAATCTTTGGTGGTCTCAAGAACAAAGGTCTCGTCCTTGATGGAAACTACCTTACCGATAATACCACCAATGGTGGTAACCTCGTCGCCTACTGCAAGAGAGTCACGCATCGCTGCGTCCTCTTTCTCCTGTTTCTTCTGGGGACGAATAACGAAGAAATAGAATACCAAAACAAGACCGACTATCATTACAATAGTAACCCATGGGCTACCGGCATTGTTGCCCGAGCCTGAGGTTTCAAGCAAGAAATTAAGCATTATAAAAAAATCCTTTCAAATCGTTTTCATTTATTATACACTATAATTTTGAACAATTCAAGACAAAACCCACATTTTTTTGCTTTTGTGGATATTTTGGGACGAAAATGCAATTTATACAAAAAATGAAAAAAGTTCCCGAGTACTATTGCAAAGCAAATTACAATGTGATAGAATAAAAGAAAACATTAAAACATAAAAGGAGAACCCCAATGGCAAAGAAATTCCAAACCCTCGGCGTAATGCTGGACATGTCCCGTAACGCCGTAATGTCGCTTCCTGCTCTTAAGAGATACCTTCCTATTTTGAGGAAGATGGGCTACAACACCCTGTTTCTCTACACCGAGGATACCTATGAGGTTAACGACGAGCCCTACTTTGGATACATGAGAGGTAGATATTCCAAGGAAGAGATGAAGGAGCTTGATGCCTTCGCTAACTCTATTGGTATGGAGGTTATTCCCTGCATACAGACCTTGGCACACCTTAATGCTACTATGCGTTGGAACAAGATTCCCAGGGACTGCAGCGATATCCTTCTTTGCGAGGACGAGCGTACCTACGAGCTTATTGATAGAATGTTCGCTACCCTTAGCGAGTGTTTCGCTACCAAGCGCCTGCACGTTGGTATGGACGAGGCTCATATGCTTGGTAGAGGTAAGTACCTTGACCTTCACGGCTATGTACCTTCTCCTGTTATTATAAAGCGCCATCTTGAAAAGGTTTGCGAGATAGCAGCAAAGTATGGCTATGAGATAATGGTATGGTCTGATATGTTCTTCCGTTCTTGGTGCAACGGTGACTACTACCTCGACGAGGTAAAAGAGTTCCCCAAGGAGGTTGTTGACGCAATTCCCGAGCAAGAAGTCGGAGGCCAAGGCGGTCTTAGGAAGACAATTAGAG
>JAZSMN010000164.1:0-7822 GCA_045535925.1 Eubacteriales bacterium | reverse complement strand
CCTCCGACTTGTAATCTGTCAAGCTATTGATGCTCTAAATTGGGCTATTTCCTACCTATATAAGAATTTTAGTCTACTTACCGAGGAGGAGTTTGCGGCACTCGAGAGGCTTGCCGAGATTCCTAAAATTATAGACGGCAGGAAAGTGGGTAGCACCATCGATATCTCTTCCATTTATCACGGAAAAATAATATACTATGCAAAAAGCGGCCAGTATGAAAAAATGAGAGAATGCGCCGATGAGTTCTTGGCAGGACTTGGGATAACTTCTGACGATTCGGTGACAAGTTTGAGAGTTTTGTTTTATGAAGAACTGGATCGCACATTAAGTGGGGAGGACGAAAAAATCGCAAGTCGTATTCAGTCGGCGCTTTCCATCCTCATTTTGCTTAAGGATATGCAGGATAGCATTTCCGAAGAGGAAACGACCGACGAAATACAAGCGCTGTTTGATTACCTGAAAGAAATTGGCGAAAAGATAAGGGCGGAGGAATAATTCCAAAGTAGCGTCAGAATGTCGCCTGTACTTCAGGGGCTTGGAGAGGCTGTGCTGTGCAAAGGGCTTTAAGAGGTTTCATTGTGCAAAGGGCAAGCATTCTTTGTAGAGTTTTTGGATGAATGCTTTTTCTTAAACCTTGTCGCCCTGACAAAAACAGAACAAAAGAATAGGACAACCTGGAAATTATCGGGTTGTCCTTTTGCTTTTAAAGGTAAAACGAGATAGAAAACTTAACACGGGGTGGCACTTGTGAAAAATTCAGGTAAAATGGAATATAAAAATGCACGACAAAGGTGGCGAGTTGGAGCGAGCCGCGGAGCAGATTTGATACAGGTAAATGGTGGAATAATATTCAAAAAAGTGTTTAGACAGTCTGTGAAAAGACAACAAATATTTACAAAAGCGTCTTGAAGGAGCGCAAATTTCGTACAATTGTCCCTTTATTTGACTTATAATATGCATTTTGCTATTGACAATTATCATTTTTGTTTGCTATAATATAATTAAATATTTTTGTAGGATATTTTGCATATTATTTTTTATATATTTACCTACCAAAATATGTTTGTTTTAGCGATTGGTTAATAAAAATACTTTTAAGAGAGGACAAGAAAATGGGAAAGGTTCTTAAGGTTGGTGACTCCATAGTTTCGAAGAAGGGCGTCACAATCAAGATTACCAAGTTGATTAGTGCCAAGGGAGGACAGGGCCTTGTCTATGGCGTAGACTACGGCGGAACACCGAGGGTTCTCAAGTGGTACAAAAACACCTATCTTAACGGTCTGCGTAACAAGCAGATACGCTGCAATGCCAACGGCGAAGTCAAGAAGATGACCGAGCCCGACGAGAAAGGAGATACCACCATCAGTGCGGCAGAGGCATTCTACAACAACCTCTGTGCAAACTCCAAGAACGCACCCCCTACCAAGCACTTTGTTTGGCCCCAGGACGTTACTGTATGGCACTCTGGCTCGCAGGATTCCTACGGTTACATAATGGACTTCATCGATATGAACACATATATCGAGCTTACCGACTACTTCCTGTTTAAGGCAAGATTTAAGGACAGAGGCGCTATGCTCACCGCCTGCCTCAATATCATCCAGGCATTCGAGAAGCTCCACGTTCGTGGACTTAGCTACCAGGACCTTAACAACGGTAACATATTCATCAAGTCTGACACAGGCGAGGTGCTTATTGCCGACAACGATAACATTACACCCAACGGTATGAACCTTGGTGTTGGTGGTAAGGACAGATACATGGCACCCGAGGTTGTTATGGGTCACGCTCCTGACAAGATGACCGACCGTTTCTCTCTTGCTATCATTCTCTTCCGTATTATGATGGCTGGTCAGCACCCCCTTGAGGGCGTATACTCCGAAAACAACGACGAGAAGACCGTATACGGTAAGGACCCCGTATTCCTCTTCGACCCCACCGACAACAGAAACGCTCCTGTACCCCAGAAGCACAAGAACGTGCTTGTAATGTGGCCTCAGTATCCCGAGTACATTCACAAGATGTTCCTTGCATTCTTCGGCAAGCAGGGACTTACCAATCCCGCATCCCGTCCTGTTGAGGCACTTCTTATCGATACCATAGTTCGTCTTCGCGGCGAGATGGTAGACTGCCCCAAGTGTAAGGAGGCTCCCGTATTCCTTAGCACCAAGGGCTCGGTTCAGTGTCCTAAGTGTAAGGCTACCCTCACCGTTCCTTGCAAGATTAAGTTCCCCGGAACTATTATCCCCATCGTGCCAGGAACTGTGGTGTACAAGTGCCAGTTTGACCGTACATGCCAGGAGTTTGACGTTCCTGCCTTCAAGTTTATGGTCAACACAGCAAAGAAGATGTACGGCTTTGGTAACATGATGAAGGATACTCCCTGGGTTGTAAGCTACCCCGACGGTACAAGGAAGGATGTATCCTACGGACAGGTTGCCGAGTTCAAGATGGGTATGAAGATAGGCATCGGTGCTATTATCGGCGAGATTATCAAGTAATAATCCCCGCCTTTTGGGTTTTGACCTTTTCGCCCGGCTTGGTTGCTTTTGCAAGCCTTGATTTTGGTCGACCCCAGCCCTCGGGCAAGGCGCACTCTATATTTAGATACGTCGCCCGCCCCACCGTTTTTCTGAAAATGGAATAAACAAAAAAATAAATAATAAATTTTATATTATGGAGGAAACAAAAAATGGATAACAATTTCTTTGGTTTTGAGGATGATACCGATCTTGGCGCCAGTGGTGTGCAGAAGCACGTAATGCCCCTGTTCCTTATCGTTGATACCTCGGGAAGTATGAGTGGTGAGAAGATCGAGCAGGTTAAGACCGCTGTTGAGAACATTAAGGTTGAGCTTGCAAGACTTAATATGAGCAACGACGACGCAGAGGTTAAGCTCTCGGTTCTTTGCTTCGATACCGCACCTCGTTGGGAGTGCAAGGTTCAGGATCCTTCCAGCGCAAACCCTGACTTCCGTCTTGGTGGTCTTACCAACATGGGCGCAGCCTTCAAGGAGCTTGAGACCATGCTTTCTCGTTCCCAGCTTATTCAGAAGGGTCAGTGCGCAGGCTACAAGAGAGCCGTTCTTATCCTTCTTACCGACGGTGTTCCCACTGACGATGTTGACGCTGGTATCAAGGTTCTTAAGGGCAACAACTGGTTCGTAAAGGGTACTCGTATCGGCTTCGCTATCGGCGAGGACGCAGACCGTTCCTGCCTCAAGAAGTTCACCGGTAACCCCGAGACCGTACTTAACGTTGATAACATTGCTATCCTTTCTACTATTCTTGCAAACGTAGCAGTAGTTGCATCTACCACCGCTACTCACGCAGTTGGTGCAGGTTCCGAGGACGATATGGCAAGCCAGAAGCGCAGAGATGAGGAGTTCGAGAAGACCGCATCCGATACTGCCGGTACTGTTGAGTCTGTTGTTGAAACTCTCCAGGTTGAGGGTAAGATTGACGACGATGATGCAGAGGCTCTCTTCGGCGGTTGGGAATAATATTCTTTAACCCATTTTTCGACCTGTCGCGTCGCTTTGCCTTGTTGTGGGCGACTCGACACTTAAAAGAGACAACACCATATATTGGCACCCCAGGGTGCAGAATAATTAGGAGGACTTACAATGGTCAATTTCAAGACCTTTGACAAGTGTATTATAGGCGGTTCTCACGTAAAGGCGGGTAAGGTTTGCCAGGACCACTCCGGTAGCTACTCCGACGAGCGTATGACTATCGCCATTGTTGCCGACGGTCACGGAAGCGCAGACTACTTCCGCTCTGACGTAGGCTCGCATTATGCCGTTGAGGTGGCAAAGGCGGTGCTTATCCAGGCAACCAATCAGATTCTTGACAAGATGACTCCCGCCGAGCTTGCAAGACAAATCACTGCCTACGGCAAGGATAACGGTCAAAACCCTGTTGCTGATAGCATCTTTGACAATATCAAGAATGTTATCGTAGCAAGCTGGAGAGCAAGCGTAGACCAGCACTTCAAGGCAAACCCCTTCACCGAGGAGGACCTTGTAGATGTGCAGAAGAAGTACGTTGATAGACTTAAAAACCAGGGTATCTACTACTGGGCATACGGAACTACTCTTATTGCATCCGTCGTTACCGAGAACTTCTGGTATGCTATCCAGGTAGGTGACGGTAACTGTGTGGCTGTATATACCGAGGAGCATAACGGTGTAGCTCCCCTTCAGTCCTTTGTCGAGGACATTCCTCGTGACCCCTTCGTAGGAGAGGGAGAGGCTACCACCTCCATGTGTCAGGCAAATGTTATCGAGGGCTTCAGACACTACGCATCCTTCGAGATTCCCAAGCTTATACTCGTTCACTCTGACGGTATCGACGACAGCCTTCTTGACGAGGCTACCAGACAGGGCGTTTACTACAATGTAGGCGGCTCTTTCGTAAAGGGCGAGGCCTGGGCAGAGGAAAATATCGAGAAGGCGATTCTCACAAATATCGCCAACAACTGGAAGGGTGACGACACCTCTATGGGTGTTATCTATGACACCCGTAATCTTGATGCGGTTGCACAGAGCCTCTACGAGATTGCAACACGCAAGCAGTCGGAAAACAACTACAAGCGTGCAAAGGCAAAGGCAGAGGAGCTGGAAAATGCCTGCAAGGCACTCACCGCTACCATAGCGCAGGAAGAGGCCCAGGTTGCTGAAGCAAGACGCAGATTTAACGAGAAGGGCGAAGAGTTCAAGCGCGCAAGTGCCGACATTGAGGAGTGCACTCGCAAAATTAAGGAGCTTGAAGCTCGTATCGAGAGCATTAAGAAGCAGCGCGAGCAGATAAAGGTTCAGGCAGAGCAGATTAAGGCTCGTGGCATCCAGGTAGAGGCCCTTAAGAAGAGCAATTCCGAGATCTATGCTCTTAAGAAGAAGGAGCTCGATGCTCTCAAGGCAAAGATCGAGGAGTACGAGAAGAAGAACGGCATTGGCAAACCCAAGGGTCCGCTCGGCACACTCATCGACAGCATTTTGCACCCCCGTGGTGCAAATCCGGATAGCGCTGATAAGACCGGCCTTGACATTCCGATCATCCCTGTTGGCACAGCTCCTACCGAGCCTACCACCGAGCCTATCGCAGTGCCCACCGAAGAGCCTGCTATCGAGACCGTGGCAGAGCCTGTGACAGAAATCCCTGTTACTGACAACGTGACCGAGATTACTATCGAGCCTACCGAGCAGGCACAAGAGGTTGTCGAGGAGCCTGCTACCGAGACCGAAGAGCCTCCCGCCGAGCCTGAGTGCGAGAAAAAGCCTTTGGCAGAGCCCGAGGGCGTTGTAGAAGAGTACACCTTTGAGTGCGTAAGACGCGAGAGTGCCGATAGTGTAATCGAGCTTACCACCGAGACCGTGGTTTTAAGACCTACAACCACCCCCACAACTCCCAACTCGGACAAAAAGCAAGAGGCTTCTAACAGAGAGGTTCAGTCTAACAATACTACTCTCGGCGGCATCAAGCCCGAGCAGGATAACGGCCCTAAGACCTTCCCTAAGGCATAAGCTTTTGCCTTCGGCGAGGTTTGTTCCCGACCGACACAGATGTGTCGGTCGGGTTTAGCCGTTCTATGGTGCACGGCATTTTATGAGTGCTAAATAGGAAACGAAGGTGTAAAAGATGATTCTAAAATACTCGAAATTCTATTATTTTGCCCTTCCCGACGAGGAGAAGGAAATATACAAGCAGCTTTATTTCGGCTTTGAAAAGTTTGAAAGACAGATAAGGCTAAAAAGCGGGAACGTAAGCATAGAGAGAATAGGTCTTATCGCACAGTATGTATATAACGATGTGCCCTCCTTCTTCTATGTTGCTCCCTCGATGTTCTCTTACGCGCCTTGCAAGGGCGGTTATTTTTACATTCCCAAGTACCTCTATACCGAGGGGGAAAAGGAGATGTACGAGAAGAGAATAAAGGACGGGCTTGAAGCCTTCTCAAAAAGATACATAACCGACAGTATGACCGACTACGAAAAGGAGAAGGCCATACACGATTACCTCGTAACAACGGTGGTATATGACACCAGCGCTGTGTCCGACCCCACCAAGACGGTCAACGAGGCATTTAACATTCTTGGCGCGCTCCTAAAAAGAAAAGCGGTGTGCTGGGGTATATCCTGCGCGTTCAAGCTTATGTGCGACTGGTGTGGGATAAAATCATATGTAATATTCGGCTGCCCCGCGGGTAGCACCGAGGAGCAGGACCCCCACGCGTGGAACGTGGTGGTGCTCGACGGAGACTATTATCATGTAGATGTCACCTGGGACCTAAAAAACAAGGGTGATGTCTCTATAAACTACGACTATTTTAACATTGACGACAAGCTTATGGGTCTTTCGCATGCCTGGGATAGGAGCTTCCACCCCGGATGTAAGGCTTTGACCCATAATTACTATTATAAACACAAGCTTTATGTAAAGACTATCAGCGAAATTGCGAGCTATATTAGGGGCCGTATAAAGGCAGGCGATAGCTTTATTACCTTCAAGTTTGCAAACGCAAATCTCGATACAGACAAAATGCTGCGAGAGATACAGTCGGGTGTGGCAGGGGCAGGCTGTGCCGCATCGATGCGCATCTCGCCTGTTACACACAATGTGTATATTGAGCTACAAAGAGGACCGGGAAACAAGCCCTCGGGCGACAATAGGGGAGTATTTGACGGCACAAATCTCCCGAAATTCAACCCGCCAAAAGCCGATAAAAAGAACAATCTGATTAGTGATGCGGTAAACGGCATCACAGACTTTTTCTGGAACTTGTTCCATTAAATCAAGAAATTATTCGGGGTTAGCCCTATGGAGGACAGATGGAAACCATTAAGGAAACAGGCCTTGCGATGGCAAAGATAATAGAAGAACACGACGGCTTGCGCCTTTTGGAGAGAAGCCCTGCCGCCTTTTACGGCATTCTTACCGATTTGGTTACAAACCCCAAGCATGAGGTGGCAAAGAAGCTTATAAAAAAGGGCCTGGAAAGTGGTGTATACACCAAGATAGCCGCGTCGAGTGATGCCGAGCGTAGCCTCGCTATTATAGACGGTATATCCGTGCTTACCACTCGCGAGCTTCTCAGTGAGGAGTACGCAAAGAAGTCTATTGCCGCCCTGCTTATTGCCCTTGTCACCTCGGAGAAAAATATTCGCTATGTATGTGACAGCTTTGTAGGTATCGCACCCCAGCCCACAGCGGCACCTCGCACAACGACCACAGAAGCGCCTGCTCCCGCACCCCAGGGTGGCGGAAGGTTTGGAGGGCTTCGCCCCGGCTCGACCGGTAGCACTACCTCCTCGGGCGGCGGTACGGTGAGCAGCACCTCCGGTGTTCGTCTTGGCGGCAGATTTGGCGGCCTTCGCCCCGGTGCTGTCACCGACTCCTCCACACAGGATAGTGGCATCACCCCATTCTCTGGCGGCGTACACAATGCATCTACCCCTCTGTCCGACTTTGAGATAGACGGTGACACACTTGTTAGATACCTTGGTCGAGGCGGCGATGTGCATATCCCTCTTTCAATAAAGAATATTGGCAAATTTGCCTTCCAGGATTGCACCGCACTCACATCGGTGAGCTTCCCCGCAGGACTTAAAACCATCGGCGCCTCCGCCTTCCGTGGATGCACAGGGCTTACCGTCGTTTCCATTCCCAACAGCGTCGAGGAGCTTGGTACATACGCATTCTTTGGATGCACCAATATAACTAATATGAAGATTCCCGACAAGGCCATTGTCCGCAACAACGCACTCAAGGGTGTAAACGGAGTAAAATATTATTAATATATAATAAGGAAAGCACAATGTAG
>JAZSMN010000151.1:0-5408 GCA_045535925.1 Eubacteriales bacterium | reverse complement strand
ACTTTTAAGCGAGAGAAACAGCGAAATAAAGGAACTGCGCAACCCCGATAGGCTCAAGCCCTTGCGCCTGTTTTTATCCCTGATTCCCTCCACGCTATGCACCTTTTTCACCGTATCGGTGATGCTTAACACTCGCGACGGGCTCACGGTAGAGACGGTCATAGAGAGCATTCTTAAGCTCTCCTGCCTGCCTATCGTGGCGCTACGAGGATATTCAAGAGGGTACAACCACGCGAAAGAAGGACAGAGTGCCTGGCTACGGGCCAAAACCTCTTTGCTAAGAGGCTTCCTTAAAAGAAAAAAGGAGGCCCGTTCCCCGACAGAATAGTCGACTTGCACACAAGAGCTGCTTTATAAAACTCGAAAGACGAGTCCACCTCCCAAAATGGGAGGTGGTTTTATTTTAATAAAGATAAATGATGGGAGCTTGTCGTTTTATAATTGACATATAGGCTAAAATAAGTTATACTTTAATATAGAATATAACTGATATTTAAAATAACAAAAAGGGAGGATGCTATGCGATACGATGAACAAAAGAATATAATGCTCGTTTCACTTAAGGAATTTGTCACCCTGGCAAGGCGCAAGGTTGCAAGCACACTCCCCTATGACGACGAGGAGCCCACGGTCGAGGGCGCTGGTAAAATAGAAGAGGCTCGTCTCTCGCTACCCGATAAAAAAGAGGGTCTGACTCTCTCCTTCTCGCTTGGAGGGATTGACTACCAGCTTTTCACCGAGGCGCAGTTTATAGAGGGCGAGAAGATTACCCTTGTTCGCACGCTTGACGGCAAACCGAGGAAGAACGATATCGCCCAAACGAGAGGCGAGGCCTTCGTAATTGGTCACGCGCTCGCTATAAAAGAAAATCTTGAGAGGGTTCACCTGAAATTTATATATATCAACAGACAGACAGGCGAGGAGCAAGAGTGCGAGGAATGGGTCGACAAAGACAAACTCTTAAGTTTCTTCGGAACCTGCTCGATTTCGGTAGCGCTCTATGGCAAGCCTGAGGTGGAGAGGGTCACGGAAAGACTCCCCTCGATGAGGACCTGCGCCTTCCCATATAAGGAGATGAGAGAGGGGCAAGACATCTTTATCCGTGCGACCTATCGCACGATAGCCAGAGGAACGAGACTCTTTGCCACAGCGCCAACGGGCACGGGCAAGACTGTGTCGGTGCTCTTCCCCGCTCTGCGCGCCCTGGGTGATGGTAGGGCCGACAAGGTGTTTTACCTAACCCCAAAAACCACCACTATGAAGGTGGCAGAGGACTGTATCTGCGACTTTGCCAAAAACGGGGTAAAGGTGCGAGCTATCACCCTGTCAAGCAAGGAGCGCTGTTGTAAAAATGGTCTTGTATGCCGAGATGACAGGCGCCTGTGCGAAAGTTCAAAAAGTAAAAAGCTTGCCGATGCGGTGCTCGAGCTCTTCTCGTTTAACAAGGCGGTCGTGACTGTCGAGGATTTGGGCGAGGTGGCACCAAGGTATATGGTGTGCCCCCACGAGCTGGGACTTGCTTATTCTGAGTTATGCGATGTGGTGATATGCGACCTGAACTATCTGTTTAACCCTATGGTGTATATTCGCCGCTTCTTTACCGAGGGAGGCAGATTTGCCTTTCTTGTAGACGAGGCGCACAACCTAATAGAAAGGGCAAGAGAGAGCCACTCATCCGAGATTACAACCGAGGAGCTTCGTCTTCTCGGCGAGAGTGGAGTTTACGGAGAATACAGCCCCTTTAAAGAAGCGCTCAAAAAGGCGAGCGAGGACTTATACGAGCTTTTGTACCCATATCTTGAGGAAAGTCTCACCAAGGATAAGGAGGGGGTAAGTATTGCCGTCACCCACTTGAGCGATATCCCATCGAGATTTTACGAGATAATGGGCGAGCTTGACAAGGCCGCCGAGGTCGAGTTTTATAGTGCCGAGGCGGACAAAAACGAGAGTGCAAGACCGAGAAGGAAGGCAATAAAAGAGTTTAGATACAAGCTTACCTCTGTAAACAATTCTTTACAATTATTTGATGACAGATTTCGTATGCTGTTGTTCCTTGAGGGCAAAAATATACGAATTAAGCTATTTTGCCTTGACACGGGTGGGGTGGTTTCCGGGAAACTTGACAAAGGCTCGTCGGCCGTACTGTTTTCTGCGACCCTGTCTCCATTGTCCTATTACCGCGACCTGCTTGGTGGTGACGGCACAAGCGAGCTGCTCGAGGTTGCCTCCCCCTTTGCAAAGGAACAGGTGTCGGTTTCGATAATGGACAGGATAAGCCTGAGGTACTCCGAGAGAGAACGCACCCTGCCCGCGGTATGTGCCGCGGTTGCCGCAACAATGATACCGAGAAAAGGCAACTATATGGTATTCTCCCCATCCTTTGAATACTCCTATGCCCTCGCTGATATGTTCAAAAAGAAATATCCAAGGCTCACGGTACTATCTCAAGAGAAGGATATGACACAGGCGGAGAAAAGGGCTATGCTCGAAGAGTTCGAGAAGGAAAGAGACGGGTACCTTGTCGGCTTTTGTGTTATGGGGGGCATATACTCCGAAGGAATAGACCTAGTTGGCAAAAGCCTTATTGGCACAGTGGTCATTGGAATAGGTATGCCAGCGCTCTCCTACGAAAGAGAGGCTATGCGTGACTACTTTGACTCAAAATATGAAAGTGGCACACAGTATGCCTACATTTACCCCGGAATGAACCGAGTTTTCCAAGCAGCTGGCAGAGTTATCCGTAGCGAGAGCGACAGGGGCGTGGTTGTTTTGATAGACGACCGTTTTGACGACCCGATATATAAAAAAAGCATCCCCTCCTTGCTAAAGGGAATGCAATATGTAGAAGAGCACAAGCTACTCAAGGCCCGTATCGAAGAGTTTTGGCGCGGGGTTGACGAGGAAAACGACCGTTCTTTTACCGACTAAATTTTATAAAAAAGATACACTACCAGATTTACAGATTCCTTGAGGGGCTGTGTTTTGGAGTGTATCTTTCTTTTTTTAATATCTTTCAATCAATCCAAGTGTAAGTGCTGTCGATGTAGCGGCGGCAATAGGCAAAAATGCGGGGTAATCCATACTCGCAACACCGTCCGCGGAGTCGGAAATCGCACGAATAACTACACACGGGGTGGCATTAACGAAGGCTACGTGGGCAATCGCTCCACCCTCCATCTCGCAGGCTACCGCGCCAAAATTCTCTACAATTCTCTGCTTGTCAGAGCCCTCGGCTATAAACCTGTCGCCTGTAGCAACCGTGCCGACGAGGTATCTCTGGCCACGCTCTTTGGCTATCCCTTCAAGAATTTCTATGGCACGAGGGTCGCACTCGAAGTATATGCGATTTATCCCTGATATAAGTCCCTTGGGGTCGCCGAGGGGGGATGTGTCCATATCGTGCTGGACAAGACTCTTTGCGAAAACTATATCAGTAGGCACAAGCGAGCCTTCAAGAGCACCACCCACGCCACTGTTTACAATAAGCGAGGGTGCATAGTGCAAAATCATAGCCTCGGCGCAAAGGGCGGCGAACACCTTACCGACTCCACACCTTGCTACAACCACATTTCGTGTGCCGATTTTGCCATAATTAAACTCTATACCACTCACAACCTCACACTCGCGGCCCTCAAGAAGCTCTATAATGTGGGCAACCTCGTCGGTCAGCGCGCCTATTATTCCAATATCTGCTTTTTTTAACATATCAACCTCACACAGTTACACAGGATAGGTAAAGTCCCAGTCCTTAGCATTAAGAAGAGCAAGATATCTCTTTGCCTCCACTTTTGCCTTAGTCATGTCAAGCTCACGATAGTTGCCGCACTCGACCGAGGATGCTCCGGGCATAGGACCATCGTAGTCTATGATATCGGATAACACCTCTTTTACGATAGCGAGGGTCTCGCTGTTATCCGCGTTTCTTACGAGAAGATAAAAACCGGTCCTGCACCCCATAGGGCCAAAGTAAATAACGCGCTCGCCAATTCCCGATGCGCGGACAAAGGTGGCAAACAGATGCTCAACCGAGTGCATAGTGATGTTGTCCATATAGTCACCCTTGTTGGGCACACGGGTGCGCAGGTCATAGGTGGTTACATCCCCGTCAATGCGCGAGACATAAATTCCCTCGATCATTTTGTCGTGGTCCACCGAAAAGGAGGCTATTCGCTTTAGAACTTCCATTTTTACTCCTTTATAAAGATTCTCCGAGAGGTCTCGGAGAATCTTTTTGCTATTACATTTGCTGTTTTGGTTTATATTCCCAGCAATTTGCTAGGCAAGAGAGACTTAGAACTTTATTCTCTCCTTGATATAGCTCTTAACCTCAGCCATAGGAATACGAACCTGCTCCATAGTATCTCTGTCACGAACGGTTACGCAACCATCGTTTTCGGTATCGAAGTCGTAGGTGATGCAGAAGGGAGTACCAATCTCATCCTCACGGCGATATCTCTTACCGATAGAACCAGTCTCGTCAAAGTCGGTGGGAAATTCCTTGGAGAGCTCGTCGAAGAGCTCGAGAGCCTTTTCGGAAAGCTTCTTGGAAAGGGGAAGAACCGCAGCCTTGACAGGTGCCAAAGCAGGGTGAAGGTGAAGAACAACTCTTGTGTCGCCCTCGCCGATCTGCTCCTCGTCGTAAGCATCAACAAGGAAGGCAAGAGCCACACGGTCTGCACCAAGAGAGGGCTCGATAACATAGGGGACATAATGCTCGCCCGTTTCCTGATCAAAGTAGGTAAGATCCTTGCCAGAGTGGTTCTGGTGCTGGGTAAGGTCATAGTCGGTTCTATCCGCAACGCCCCAAAGCTCGCCCCAGCCGAAGGGGAAGAGGAACTCGAAGTCGGTAGTCGCCTTGGAATAGAAGCAAAGCTCGTCGGGATCGTGGTCACGAAGACGAAGGTTTTCGTCACGCATACCAAGGTCAAGGAGCCACTGGTGGCAGAAATTCTTCCAGTATGCAAACCACTCAAGGTCGGTACCGGGCTTGCAGAAGAACTCAAGCTCCATCTGCTCGAACTCACGGGTACGGAAGACGAAGTTGCCAGGGGTGATCTCGTTACGGAAGGACTTACCTATCTGACACACGCCGAAGGGCAGCTTCTTTCTCATAGATCTCTGTACCGCGGGGAAGTTAACAAAGATACCCTGTGCGGTCTCGGGACGAAGATAAACGGTGTTGGTAGAGTCCTCGGTTACACCGATGAAGCTCTTGAACATAAGGTTAAACTTCTTGATATCGGTGAAGTCCTTACCCCCACAGATAGGGGAAACAATTCCCTTTTCTGCGATATAGTCCGCCATCTCCTTGAAAGTCCAAGCGGCGGGGTTGTCGGAAAGACCGTTCTCGAAAGCGTAGTCCTCAATGAGTTTGTCTGCTCTGTGACGAGCCTTACAGCCCTTGCAGT
>JAZSMN010000264.1:0-6193 GCA_045535925.1 Eubacteriales bacterium | reverse complement strand
CTTAACATACGGTTAACAGAGAAGTGTGCACCTACATCGCGAAGCACCTCTATATAGTTGAGGTCCATAAGCCAGTCGGCATTGTTTACCATAGTAGCCTTGCCCTCGCCAAACTCGATAAATCTCTCCATCTGCACCTTGAAGCAATCGCAGTTGTGCTGGATAGTCTCGCGAGTCATCATCGAACGCATATCTGTTCTACCCGAGGGGTCACCAATCATAGCTGTACCGCCACCGATAAGAACTACCGGCTTGTTACCCGCCATCTGCAGTCTTTTCATAAGGCAAAGCGCCATAAAGTGACCTACGTGCAGGCTATCTGCGATGGGGTCAAAGCCTATGTAAAATGTGGCCTTACCATTATTGATAAGCTCCTTGATTTCTTCCTCGTCGGTCACCTGTGCAATAAGACCACGAGCAACAAGTTCTTCATAAATTTTCATAATATATCTCCTTTGGTTTTTAACAAAAAAACGCCCCTCGAAAAAACGAAGGGCGTATAATACGCGGTACCACCTTACTTTATTCGCCGTGGGCGAACCTCAAAATGCTGTAACGGGCACACCCGTCGTAGCCTACTCGATAATCTTTCGGTACGCACTCGCAGAAGTATTCGGTATAGGTGGTGTCGTGCGCCTCTCATCAAACGGCAACTTTCTGTCCGTCCTGCCTACACTTACTTGCTCTGTTCATCGCTTTTCTATGCTATTTTATCATATTGTAAAAGGCTTGTCAATAGCAAATTTAAAGTACGCTAAAAAACAATTATTTTTTGCCTAAAATTTAACACGCCCTATGCCTTACTGAAGGAATAAATCACCCTGTGCACATATTCCTCGCCCGCCGAGTAAAAGCCTTCGCCCCTATTGACCGAGTTTGGCTCTGTCTGTGTCTCAAGGCAGAAGGCACCATGGCGCACCTGCTTTATTCCACCCTTAAAGTCAGGGCCGTTCCCAAGGAAATTGCCTATATAAAATTGAATGCAGGGCTGGTCGGTATAGACCGTCATAGCAAGGTCATTTCCCGTAATAACCGCCGCCCGTGTTAAATTATCGCCGTTTTTCATAGAGAGGATAAAGTTGTGGTCATACCCCACAAAGACCTCGCTTATATATGTGCCAACCGCCTTTGCCTCTCTTAAGTCAAAGACCGTGCCAGCAACCGATGGCCTGTTGCCTGTCGGTATAAGAGTATCATCCACCTCGGTATATTCATCTGCAAAAATGCTAACCCCGTGGTCTAAGACCGTACCACCAAGACCGTCAAGGTTGAAATAGGTGTGGTTAGTCATCGAGATAGGGGTGCGACCATCAGGCACAGCACGATATTCAATACACAAGTCCATAGCATTTATCGTGTAGGTTGCACTCACATCAACACCCGAGGGGAAGCCCTCCTCGCCATCGGCCGAAAAATAACTAAAGGTTATGCTATCAGGGGAGTGCTCCTTCACCTTCCACACACGTCTGTCAAATCCCTTGCCACCGTGCAGACAGTTTTCGCCATCGTTGCTCGGTAGGGTAAATACTCGTCCATCCATAGTAAACCTTGCCATAGCCACACGGTTGGCGATTCTGCCGATAGTGCCACCCTGGTGCGAGTCGTCAGCAAGATAGTCCTCCAGCTTATCAAAGCCACCGACCACATCCCTGCCAAACACCTTAAGCGAAACCGCCGCCGCACCAAAGTCTGTGACAGTAAGCACCATGTCATCATTACCAATCGTGTAAAGGCTTACATCTTCCCCCGAGGGAAGCGTGCCAAAATATCTTTTATCCATAAGAAACCTCGGTACAAAAGTATACAAATAATCTACCACAACATAGAGAAAAAGTAAAGATATATACAAGATTTGTTGACAATTTTGCATTAGTGTGTTAATATAGATGTAAACAAAAATCCCTCGGAGGATATATGAATAAAGCAGTTATTGTTATAAACGGTAGTGGTGGAGTAGGAAAGGATACCCTCTGCGAGCTTGCCCAGGGGCATTTTCGCGTATACAATATGTCCACCATAATGCCTGTAAAAGATATTGCCGCACAATGTGGCTGGGATGGTGCGAAGGACGATAGGTCTCGCAAATTCCTCTCCGACCTCAAGTCCCTGTTGGCAGAATACAACGATTATCCCACGCTTTGGGCCAAGGAAAGATTCCTAGAGTTTATGGCCAGCGAAAACGAGATAATGTTTATGCATATCCGCGAGCCCCAGGAAATAGTCAAGTTTGTCGAAGCTACCGATGGAGTTGCCAAGACACTCCTTGTTCGTGGTGGTGACCGAATGACAAAGGCACATTACGGCAACCGCTCGGACGACGAGGTGGAAAATTTTGAATATGATTATTACTTCACCAATGACAAATCGCTCGAAGAGGCAGAGATTGATTTTTGCAAGCTTCTATCGGATATTCTCGCCGGAAAATAAGCAAAATGCGAATTTAACACTCTGTTACAATGATTGACTTTTAACGCATAAAATATGACTTATCAAAGAAAAAACGCCCAGAAATGGGCGTTTTTTTGTATATTAAAGTATAAAATGTTGGGAAATCCTCAAAAATCTATGGTGCGTCAAAGCAAAATGCAAAGCAGTCCGCCGGCACCCTCGTTGATTATTCTCTCTAAGGTCTCGCCAAGCTTTTCTCTCGATTCGTCGGGCATATTCGAGAGCTTGGAGTTCATTCCCTCGCTAACCAGGTCATACAGCGACTGGCCAAACATATTACTCTCCCAAATCCTCGCGCCGTTTTCCTCGGCCTCCTCCGAGAGGTATTTTACAATCTGTTCGCTCTGCTCGGCTGTACCAACCATAGGGCACAGGTCAGCGCGAATCCCTGTCTTAATCATATGTATCGACTCTGCGTGCGCGGACACCTTGACACCGTATGCCGAGCCCTGCTTTACCACCTGCGGCTCCTCGAGGGTCAACTCGTCTGCCCCCGGCATCACTATGCCATAACCCTTGTTTTCTGCGTCCTCGAGGGCTGATTCTATTCTCTTGTACTTTTTCGACACCTCCGAAAGCGCACAAACCGTGGCAAAAAGCTTTTTCTCGTCCGACACATCGATTCCACACAGCTCACAGAGCGTTTCGTAGTACACCTCCCTCGACAAGGGGAGAGTTAGCCTGCCGCATCCGTCACCCGCATCGATGCTTGTGACCGATACACCCTCGGTCTCCTTTGCCACCTTTGAAATATCGCCTATTTTAGCCGTCCTGTCGCTAAAAGCATCTATTTTTTCATACATAGCCTGGCGCAATGGGTGGTCATCAGGCAGCTCCTCGCACCAAGAGGGCAGGGTAAAGCGGAGCATACGGATAGGAAACTCATTAAGAGCCAAGCCGAGAATCTCTCGCATATCCTCTCCGTCTATCTCCATACAGTTTACGAGCGCCACCGGTACGCCATATTTTTTCTCCATATCCTCTGCCAAAGCGATAGCACTCTCGCTTGACGGGTGTGCCGAGTTTAATACTATTACAAAGGGCTTACCGAGTGCTTTTAGCTCGTTTGCCACCCTCTCTTCCGCCCCTATATAGCTTTCTCTTGGAATATCGGTAATACTTCCGTCGGTAGTCACCAAAATTCCTATTGTAGAGTGGTCGGTTATAACCTTGGAGGTGCCGATTTCCGAAGCCTCCTTAAAGGTCATTGGCTTGTCGCTCCACGGAGTGGAAATCATACGCTCCACGCCGTCCTCCTCGGCTCCAAGCGCCCCGTCAACCATATAGCCAACGCAGTCTATAAGCTTTACATTTAACTCGGTGGAGTCCTCCATTCTTATTCTTACCGCTTCGTCGGGGACAAACTTCGGCTCGCTTGTCATCACCGTTCTTCCCCCCGCGCTCTGGGGAATCTGGTCAATTGCACGGTCTCTGTCAAATCCGTCGCCAATATTTGGCAGCACCACCGCATCCAAAAAGCGACGAATAAAGGTGGATTTTCCCGTCCTCACAGGTCCAACAACACCGAGATAGATATCTCCCCCTGTTCTTCTTGCAATATCCTTGTATATAGACTCTCTTTGCATAGTCATATCCTTTCCCTTATAAAATTTCTCACAATATCCTATGCCTCGCCTCTCGCGCTTATTCATAAAGAAGTATAAAAAGGGCGGGGTAGAGCCCGAAATCTAAAGAAAAACATACGCGCAAAAACAAAAAGAGTGCCCCGCCGTCCAAAAAGGATAGCATAGGGCACTAATTTATTTAATTTAGTCGTCGGGAGTGAGAGCGACAATCATCTCTCTAACCTTGTCGCGTACTATCTTTGCCGCTTCCTCAGGTGACGCATCGATAGTAAAGGACTTGTCGCGAGCCGAAATCTCAACCGCGCCTCTTTCGAGGGTTCTGGGGCTAACTATCATACGGACAGGAACACCCAAGAGGTCCGCATCCGAGAACATAACACCCGCGCTGACATTTCTATCATCGTAGATAACCTCAACACCAAGCTTTTTAAGCTCCTCATACAGCTTGTCAGCGGTCTCTTTTACCACAGGCTCGTCTACTCTCAAAGCGCAGAGATGAACCTGCCAGGGTGCAATGGTAATAGGCCAAATAGGACCAAACTTATCGTGGCTAACCTGACAAACCGAGGCAACAAGTCGACCCACGCCGATACCATAACAGCCCATAATGGGGTACTGAAGCTCGCCGTTTGCGTCAAGGTACTGCATACCCATGCTCTCGGTGTACTTTGTGCCGAGCTGGAAGATGTTGCCCACCTCGATACCACGGCTGATAGTGATAGCCTTCTTGCCACAAACAGGGCAGATGCCACCCTCTACCGCCTTTGCAAAGTCGGTGTAAGTGATATCACCCACATCTCTTGCCATGTTTACGCCGCGAAGATGGTAACCCTCCTTGTTCGCACCTGCTACAAAGGAGTTTATACCCTCAAGCGACTTGTCATAAACCACAGTAATACCAGAAGGAAGACCGATAGGACCAATAAATCCGGCTACAACGCCCATTTCCTCGGTCACTACGGCGGGGTGAATCTCCGCACCAATAAGGTTGCGAAGCTTTGTCTCGTTTACATCGAGGTCACCACGGATAAAGGCTATAATCAAGCTGTCGTCCTCGTTCTTCTGGTACAATACCGCCTTGCAAGAACGGTTTTCGGGCACACCGATGAAGGAGCAAACATCCTCGATAGTCTTCTGGGTGGGGGTATGAACCTCGACCATATCCTCAAGGGCTACAGCCTCGTTTTCCACGATGCAGTCAGCCGCCTCCATGTTCGAGCGATAACCACACTCGGGGCAGATAACAATTGTATCCTCACCAATATCGGTAAGAAGCATAAATTCGTGGGATACTCTACCGCCCATCATACCCGAGTCGCTCTTGACAGCCACAACCTCGGGCACACCACAGCGAGCAAAAATGCGCTCATAAGCGTGGTAGCATACATCATAATATGCCTCGAGGTCCTCCTGCGATGTGTGGAAGGAGTAGGCGTCCTTCATAGTAAACTCACGAGTACGGATAAGACCGCCACGGCATCTGGGCTCGTCGCGGAACTTGGTCTGTATCTGGTAAATCATAAAGGGATATCTTTGATAACTCTGTGCCGCATCGCGTGCAAGATGCACAGCCGCCTCCTCGTGAGTCATACCGAGCACCATATCAATTCTGTTTCTGTCCTTAAAGCGAAGAAGCTCCGAGCCAATGCTCTCAAATCTGCCGCTCTCCTGCCAAAGAGTCGCAGGCATAACGACAGGGAACATTACCTCCTGACCGTCAATACGGTCCATTTCCTCACGCATTATATTTTCAATTTTCTTGGTAATTCTCTTCGCAGGGGTAAACAGCGAGAACACACCTGTTCCCACCGATTTCATATATCCACCCCTGACCATCAGAGCCTGGCTCTCCACAACACAGTCGGAGGGAGCCTTCTTAAATCTCTCACCAAGCAGACTTGCAACCTTCATTTTTGCCTATAATCCTCTCTAAAGAATATGTTTTCTCTTAATTATAACACCTAATTGCACCCTTGTCAAGATAAAAAGCAGTGTAAAAATACAAGATAGAATAAAGCTTAATTTACCCTCCTTTTTGTTGAAAATTACCACTAATCCCGTAGTGGAAAATAAAGGTCAAGATTCGCTTACAATAAGTTCCACTTTTTCAACCATCACCGCACTAAAATTTTATAAAACTTTAGAAAAATGCAGGAATT
>JAZSMN010000226.1:0-7144 GCA_045535925.1 Eubacteriales bacterium | reverse complement strand
AGGTGTTTTCGCAACACGGTCCCCCTTTAGACCTAATCCGATAGGCTTAAGCTCGGTTCGCCTTGTGTCGGTGGAAAAGAGTGAAAAGGAGGGCCTGTGCCTCATAGTTGAGGGTGCGGACATTCTCGACGGCACACCTATCTATGATATAAAGCCCTACCTCGCCTACACCGACAGTCACCCTGATGCTGTGGGAGGATTTGCCGACGGTGTGCGTGACTACGAGATAGAGGTCGAGATGGACGAGGAAGTCTTAGCCTCACTTGGCGAGGAGGAAAAAGAGGAAATTCTCGCCCTGCTTCGCCAAGACCCCCGCCCCTCCTACAAGGGCGAGTGCGACCGTGAATACGGTATGAAATACCGAGATTTTGAGGTGTTCTTCACCGCCACCACCGAGGGCATTAAAGTGACACGGGTAGAGGGCAAGGGCAAAAAATAGCATTTTGCACCCTTACATAAATAGAAACATACCCACTTGCCATTTTTGATAGCTAATCACCAGCCAGAGCCACTCTGTCACTAGAGAGCTACCGCCTCTTCCCCCACGAGGCGAGCTTTGTTTTATAAAACAAAACCCATAGGCTTTAAGACTCGCCTATGGGTTTTGACATCTTCTTTTATTTTTCTCTGTTAAAATAATAGTAATAACTTGGGAATAGTTGGATGTAGTCCTTGTATTTTACATAGTATACGGCTATTCCCGATGTTTCTTTATCCAAAGGTATAGGCCCTTCCGAAAAGGATATAAACATATCAACGAATATCGCTATCGCCCCTTCTTCATATATAAGCTCATTAGCAGAAATAGTTATTTCTTCAACAACCGCCTTGCCTGTTGAACCATTATGAGTGAAATCTTGGTATAAATCCAAAGAGTAGTTATCATATTTCTTAACATCTATTCTTCCATCAACACCATTCGATCCAACCTCTGATAATTTCATCCATACTTCACCAACCACACTACTTGGTTTATATTTGCCACTGTCGTAATCCTGAGTTCTGAAATATAATACCAAGTCTATGTCCTCGCCATACTCTAACCTGTCTTGGGATGCTGAAACCGCCATCCAAATAGGAGGTGCCGGGTCACCCACTGCGTTAACTGCCCAAAGTGGCTGGGGCTCTTTAATCTTCTCGGGCTCTTTAGTCTGCTCACAACCTGTTACGAACAGACTGAATATAAGTAGGATTAAAAGTACCCGATAAATACATCTCGTTCCTTTGGCTACCGTTAGCCTCATCACTATCACCTCCTATGAGAATATATAAAAAACAGCACGCAAGAAGGAAGGACGCTTAATGCCCCGCCAAACCGCGTGCTTTTTTATTTACCAAAATTATCTATTTAGTTTTCACAGCATAGACTTCTCGGCAAAATCAAGCATACATTTTGTCGGGATTGCAAAAGTTTGCAATCATCAAATTTCCTTTACTATGCAATTATATTGTAGCACAGTATTTTTAAGAAGTCAATATCTATAATTTATTATGCCTCGGTGGGGTGTGGGGCGATTTCTCGCTCGGTGGCATTATATTTCTTCATATCCTTGTTAGCGATGTAAAGAGCGAAGAAAATCTGCACTGCTCCCGTAAGCAGCCAGGAAATGGGATAGGAAATATATATGCTTTCCAGAGTCAGGAAATGCTCGAAAATTGTGTAAATCCATACCACACGAAGGACACAAGAGCCTAAAAGCGAGATAATAGTCGAGGAGATAGATCTGCCAAGTCCACGGACACAACCACAACCGACCTCCATCCAGGCAAGGGTGAAGTACGGCACGGTGCAATACATCAACCTGATTATTGCAGTTTGGTAGGCGATATGCTCAAGTGTGCCTTCCGCACCGTCAACAACTCCGTAAAGGGCGAGAAGCGGTTTGTTTAAGATAACCAAGATGCCCGAAAAGACTATCGCAACCACCGTAGTTACAACAAGAGAGCAACCAAGCACCCGCTTTACCCTATCATACTTCCCTGCTCCAACGTTTTGGCTGGTGAAGGTTATCGATGCCTGATATACCGCATTGGTGGCAGTGTAGATAAAGCCGTCAAGGTTTGCCGTGGCGGAATTTGCCTTTACAATAGGCTGGTATTCTGCCCCTGGAGGGACAACGGTATTATTCACACGAATAATAGAGGACTGGATAATCATATTGGATATAGAGAACAAAGCGCCCTGTATCGCCGCGGGAAGACCTATCCTTAAAATGTGAAGAACTGCCTGCCTGTCTATCCCCAAGCCACGGAAGGAGAATCGGCACGGACCCCCGTCACGCGACAGGATAAACAAAAGAACTGCCGCCGAGAGCATATTCGCTACCGCGGTGGCTATCGCAACGCCCTCGACTGACAAGCCGCAAACCATAACGAAGAACAGGTTAAGAAGCACGTTTATAACACCGGATACGGCAAGGACGTATAGCGGAGTTTTGGTATCTCCCTTGGCACGGAATATAGCAACTGCATAGTTGGTAACCGAGGCAAAGGGTACGCCTATAAAGTATATTTGCGTATAAGTGATAGCGAGGTCGAGCAGTTTGTCCTCTGCCCCCATAAGGCGGAGTATAGGCCCGGAAAACAGTATGCCGACAACCGACGCCAAAATTCCAAGAACAACGCTTAAAACCAAGGACGTATGTACTGCTTTTGACGCCTGCCTGTCATCCTTTGCGCCGAGGTTTTGCCCTAATATAACGTTTGCACCGGTGGCAAAGCCGATAAATATGTTGATTATAAGATTTATAAGAGAACCTGTCGTACCTATTGCACCAACCGCATCCGGCTCACGCGACAGACTTACAACCATCATATCCGCCGAATTGTAAAACACCTGCAACAGATTTGACGCCATAAGGGGCAGAACGAATAGAATTATTTTACCGAAGAGAGGTCCCTCGGTCATATTGATGTTTTTCTTTAGTGTTTTTTCCATTACAGTTACGGACTCAAACCGGGGAATGCATCAGAAATAGTTTCCTATTTAACTTATTTATTTGAATCGATATGGGGAAGAAGCGCGCAGAGATAGTCTATACCCGACACAAGGGTGGTGACGGTTATAATTCCCATACAAACATAGGAAAGAATGTGATTTTCGTTAAAGAACGGGATAAGCGGCTCGGCAAGAATAACCACCGTGCCCACCATTTGAGATACCGTCTTGATTTTGCCAAGCCAGGATGCGGCAACAACCACCTTTACCGAGTCATTTACCACCATGCGCAGGGTGGTAACACCAAGCTCGCGAAGGAATACCACAAGCACCACGGCAAGGAATATAATAGGCAGGGTGTAGTCATGGGAGGTATTATATCCATTTATGTAGGAAGGCAGAAGAAGCCATACCAAAATAGCTATCATACTGGATATAACCATAAACTTGTCAGCTAAGGGGTCGATAAACTTACCGAAGTTGGTAATAAGGTTATATTTTCTTGCTATCATACCGTCGAGCATATCGGTCAGTGCCGTAATAATGTAAATAATTATTGGCACTATGATACCCCAAACCTGTATATCCTTCATCGCAATAAGGGTGACAACAAAGGCAGGAACAAGGAGCACGCGAATGAGCGAGAGTATGTTAGGCAAATTCATTGATTTATTCATTTGTACATCCTTTCATTTAACACGGGTGGGGGTTAATCCTCTAAAATGGCATCTCCTACAAGGTCATAGTCGAGCGCTTCGCAAACCTTAACACGGACAAAATCGCCAAAGGAATATCTGCCCTTTGGGGCGCGGAAGTATATCTTTCCGTCCACGTCGGGAGCATCCGCCTCCGACCTGCCGTAGTACACCTCGGCAACCGTGTCATATCCGTCACAGATTACCATGACGGTAGAACCAACCTTCGAAGCATTGAGGTCGTCAACCACAGTAAGTTGTGTCTGCATAAGTATATCGTACCTATCCTGTTTGGTCTGCTCGTCCACCTGTCCGTCCAGGGTATAGGCTACGGTGTCCTCCTCGGGCGAGAAGGTGAAGGCACCAAAGCGGTCAAACCTGGTCTTTTTGACAAACTCGCAAAGCTCTACAAAATCCTCTTCCTCCTCCCCGGGGAAGCCCACCATCGCGGTGGTGCGAAGGGTGATATCGGGCACAGCGGCACGAAGTCTATGTATCGCATCCTCGATAATGTCGCGGCCACCGTGGCGGTTCATCAAGGTGAGCACCTTGTCGCTTATGTGCTGGATAGGAATATCCATATATTTTACGAGCCTTGGGTTATCTCGAAGCTCATATATAAGCTCGTCGGTTATCTTGTCGGGGTAGCAGTACAGCAGTCTTATCCACGGAATGCTTGTCGCCTCGGTTATCGCACGGACAAGGCGAGCAAGACTATACTCGCCATACAGGTCAAGACCGTATCTTGTGGTGTCCTGGGCGATAAGGTTTATTTCCTTTACTCCTATTTTTTCAAGCTGCTTTGCCTCGGTGACAATATCCTCTATTGTACGGCTACGCATACCGCCACGGATAAGAGGAATTGCACAATATGTACACCGGTTGTCGCATCCCTCGGATATCTTCAGATATGCGGTATGGGGGGCGGTGGTAAGGACTCTTGCACCACCTAAGGGGCAGGTGTTTTTGTCACGGAAGGAGGAATACTTCTCTCCCCTCTCTACCGCTCTGCAAGCCTCTGCCACATCAAAGAGCGAGCCCACGCCTATTATTCCGTCAAGCTCGGGAAGCTGCTCCATTACCTGTTCACGATACCTCTCAACAAGACATCCTGTTGCTATTATGTGCTTGCACTTGCCCCACTCCTTGAGGTCAGCAACATCAAGAATATTGTCAATGGACTCCTGCTTGGCACTCTCGATAAAGCCACAGGTATTGACGAGAATTATCTCTGCCTCCTCAGGCTCAAAGGTTATTTCGTAGCCAGCCTTGTGAAGTTCGGCAAGCATTACCTCGGTGTCAACCAGGTTTTTCGAGCATCCAAGTGAGATGAAAGCGACCTTTGTCATTATTGCTCCTTTATTTTAACAACTGTTTGAATTTGTCACGAAGACGGTACATATAAAATCGAACCATCACCGATATAAACATATCGTAGGCGAAAAACGCCACATTTAATAATATAATGAATACTGCGTAGATTCCCTCGATGGGCAGACCAAAAAAGTCCTCGCCCGGGGTTATAAAGGGAATGCCGAGGATAAACTGGCACCCAAGCATCGCAAGGGCCATAGACAAATTGGCAAAGAGGAACTTTGGCAGCACCTGCAAGGGTCTTGCGAGGCGCTCGATATACCCCTTTAGTATCGGGTAGATACCAAAACAAAGTAAATACAGCATCCACATAGGGCGAGCAAAGCTAAAAAGCGCAGTAAGAAGCGAGGTAGCGAGCCAGACCAGCCAGGTATAGGGCGAGCCAAGCTCGATAAATATAAAGGCTACCACAGCGCTACTTAAGGCGGCGGCGCTCATATCGAGCACCTCTATCATCCCACCAAGCACCATAAAAATTGTGCCAAGGGCAACAGATACCGCGCTTATTGTCAGTTTTTTTGTCGCTTTCATTAGATACAGCGAATGAGGTCGCCGCCCATGCACTCGCACAGACAGTCAAGGCAGATAAGGTTTGTACAACAATCGCAGGCATCACGGGTGGCGCGTCTACGCTCGTAGTCGTCATAGTAGCTGCCGTATCTTGTGCCCTGGTGATTGAACATTTCCTTTGCCCTCTGGTACTCCTGGTTGGAGGGGTCCATAGAGCAAGCCATCTCAAGCTCGCGCATTGCATCGTTTATCTTCTGTCTATTTATAAGGCAGATAGAGTAGAGATAGTGCCACTCTGCCACACGGTCAAACTCACCGATGGCAAGGAGCTTTTGCTCTGCCTCGTTGTATTTTGACTTGTTTATAAGCAAGCGGATTTCATTGTAAATCTGCGAAGAGCCGGTACTGTATCCGCCTCCGCCATATCCACCGCCATTGTTAGAGCCTGCCGCACGGGAGCGCTGGATTTCGTCGTATGCGGAGTTAATCTCTTGCATCTTCTCCTTTGCCAGCTCCTTTAGGGGGTTGTCATCCGAGAAGTTGTCGGGGTGATATTTTCTTGCGAGAGTGCGATAGGCACTTTTGATTTCTTCATCGGTAGCATCGGGAGAAATACCGAGTATAGAATATGGATTATTCATTTAGTCCTCCTTTTTCTCTACCGACTCTGTCCTCAAGAACTCTATTCTGTCGGTAAGACCAAGATAAATTATATTTTTTACGATGTTTTCCACGGTTAGTTTGTTGCCGAAGGGAATAAGATTCACCGCCGCCTCAAGCTGCCTGCATTCAAGAAGCAGGGCTGTACGAATGGTGCTCTTGTTTTCCGGGGTAAGCTCCCTGCCCTCGTAGGACACTACATAAGGGTTGTAACTTCCGCTCGCCCTGTCCTTGTCATAGTCATCGGCCGCGTCGGCACAGTATATAAATCTGCCGAGGTGGTAGCCCACCTGATAGGTGACGAGCCTCGCCTCGCCATCAAGGCCGCCCGAGAACATCTCGCCAAGCAGCTCGCCAAACAGGGTGGCGGGGTCGTCGATGCTCTGGCATTTTGCCCTCTCAAGCTCGGTTATTCTATCGAGCTTTTCCTTTGCTATCTCGGCAAGAGCGGGCATATTCGCCTTTTTCATCGACGAGGACGCTATGGGGCGGGATAGTGAGACAAGCATTTTCCTAAGGAGCTTTTCGTCGGCTAAATCATCCTTTAGCTTATAATAAGCAAGAATGGCAAAGGCGCGCGCTGTGTACTCCAAGGCTGGGTTAGAGTTTAGCATAGTTTTTTTGGTAAAAGGGTGCGCTATGCAGCGGCACTGAGACGAGCCAAGCTCGCCGTCCTCGATATAAGCCATACGGACAAGGGCGAGAAAAACGCTGTCATAGGAGAGCATAATATTGGATAGGGCGCCTGTGTGCTTTTTCATAGCACGGCATATTCCACAATATGTCGCCTTGTAGAACTCGTATTCCTTGACCTTGAGCTCACGCGCGACGGGTTTTACGTATCCAAACAAGCCTTTTCCCCTCCTAAATCTGTTTTTGCATAGTTTCACATCTTTAAGTATAGCACAATTTTTCTGTTTTTTGTTAACAATAATAAAACTTTTTTATTTTTTTATTAAAATATTTT
>JAZSMN010000176.1:0-5493 GCA_045535925.1 Eubacteriales bacterium | reverse complement strand
CTTGGCGGATATTAAACTGTCGTTAATGAATTTTAGTATATCAGGCATAAGCACCATTACTGTGCCTACAACGATAAAAAGCAAGACCATAAACAGGGTAGTGTTAAGCCAGGAGGCACGGTATTTGTCGGCGATAAGCTGCGCTCGCTCCTTGCCACTTTCACGAATATAAAACTTCTCGGTCGCAAAGTCGATTTTGTCACCAGCCTTGCGCTCGGATGCACTCATCGACATATACTCATCATAGCTGACCGCGCTATCTCCCACTCTTCCTACAACTTTGCGAAGCTGCGCAGAGCTGCCAAGCACCACCTTAGCGCCAAAGGAGTCGGCAAGACCCAAATCACGAAGGGTAGAGGCCGTATCAGGCGAGAAGGCAGAATGTCGGATAAGCTGACGCACCACGGTGTTTATATTTATATTGAAAAAGCAAAGCAGGTATCCAACCACCACAATGCCAAGGTAGATGCCAAGCAGAAGGTAGTTGATATAAAAATCCCCAATAACTCCAAAATTCCGGTAATCGGCAAGATTAGTCTCGAAAATCTGTTTTATTAAATTCATAAAACTCTCTTTCTGTTGTGTTTTTACAGGTCTATTATATACTATCCGCCCGAGGATTTCAACCACTCTATAAAAAAGTTAAACCTTTGTTTATAATTATAACTCCACTTGTTGACAGGCGCTCCCGTGTGTGATAATATACTTTATAGAGGGTAAAAAATCAAACAATAGTTTACTAATTAAATAGAGATACAATGCACATAAAATTGTCAATTATTTTAAAAAGATAAAATATCAGACATACGGCAAAAGAGCCGAGAAAGGAGGCAATGTGAATATCTTTTATACCGCTGACCTTCATTTTGGTCATCAATATGTTTTAAAGGCAGCAAACCGGCCATACAGGACTCTCGAAGAAATGGAAAGGGATCTTATAGCAAGGTGGAACGCGCGTGTTAAGGGATGCGACAAGGTGTACATACTTGGAGATATGTTCTATCGCACCGACCGAATAATCCCAATTTTAGAGGTCTTGAAGGGCAAAAAATATCTCATCGAGGGCAACCACGATGAGAGCTGGTTAAAAAAAATAGGCAGAGAAACCGCCCGCCTATATTTCAAGGAAATCACACAGATGACCTCTTTTTCTGACGGGGAGAGGGGTGTGACGCTTTGTCATTATCCGTTACTCACCTACAAGCACCAGAAAACCACCTATATGATTCACGGGCACCTGCACACCGACGTGTCGGAGGACTTTTGGCCCCTGCTGGCACAGAGAGACAATGTCTTAAACGCAGGGGTGGATATAAATGGCTTTGCCCCCGTGACCTTCGAGGAGCTCGTCGAGAACAATCGTAGGCACAAGCTCGCGCACCCGAATAGGGAATTGAAAATTGAAAATTGAAAGTTGAAAATGATTTTGGTTTGGTTTTTATCCACCGAAACAAAATAGGCTTTTCTTTTTCAAATATACTTTTGTAGCGAACTCTATATCAACCAAAAACCGCCTCCCTTCTTTGGGAGGCGGTTGCTTTTTTAAAAGAGCTTTACTTTTTATAACTTTTTTTACATCAATAGCACTTAATATTCTTAAAGCTTATGTTCTCGCAGAGCCTTAACGAGAGGGTCTCGGTTGTGGGGTGCTCGGGGTCGCCGAGGGTTACATTTGCGAACTCGATATTACGAAGCTCATGACCCACCTCATCAAAGCCGCACAGCTCGATGGCATCGCACTTTACAACAGTTCTGTTCATATTTAGGAAGAAGCCCTTGAGGGTTATGTGCTCGAAGCTGCAATTCTCAAAGACAGGCGCAACACCGGCGCTCTCGCCGTCGTCATTGTAGCCCACCGAGTGGAACATTATGCGAGGGAGCACACAGTCACGCACGTGAATCTCGCGTACATAACCGCCGCGCTTTTTTGTGCCCTTGATTTCGATGCCGTACTTGGAGTTACCCAGGTCACAGTCCCAAATCATAACATCCTCTATGCCGCCACTCATTTCACTTCCCATACAGATGCCGTGACCGTATTTTGACACACAGTCAAAGACGCGAATATGTCTACAAGGCTTGTTTACTATGTTGCCCTCGGGGTTTTTGCCCGACTTGATAGCCACCGAGTCGTCACCCGTGTAGAATGTACAACCAAATATAGTACAATTAGTCGAGGAGTCGGGGTCCCAACCGTCACCGTTATGCACCCCCTCGGATATAAAGGTACAACCCTCGGTGACAATGCCATTAGAGTAAATCATATGGATATTCCAGCAAGCACCGTTCTTGAAGGTAAGACCTGAAAGAACAACATTCTGCGCGTTACTCATATTTATAAGCCTTGGGCGAACTCGTCCGGGGATAGTGTCCTCAAACTCACACTCTTTGATTTTGTCGCCCAGCGAGGCGAGATAATCCTTCAGTTCAACCTTCTCAAGGGCGATAATTCTGTCACCCAAGACCTGGCCGCCACTTGCCACGGTTCCGCCACCGTGGATAAGGATATTTTTGCAGCTGTAACCACCGCCTCGGTCAAGCTCGCCTATATTCAAAACACTACTGTAACAGAACTGCTCGGTCCCCTCAAACCTGCTCCAAATCTTGGGAAGATAGTCCTCGGGGTTGGCGGTACCCTGCAAAACCGCACCACGAGAAATGTATATCTCCATATCGCTGTGCAGACGGAGAGCGCCTGTCATATACACACCCTCGGGGAAGTAGAGGACATCATTCTCGGTACAGTCGTCAATAGCCCTTTGAAGTGCCTTGGTGTTTAGGGTCTCGCCATCACCCTTTGCGAGATAGGGAGCCTCTGTAACGTCGATTTTGTTCTTTTCTCTTAGAGTCTCGACCTTTGTCTCACCAGTACCCGCAGTGGACTTTACCTCGATTTCATACTCCTTCGCCGCATCTAAACCCGAGATAGCGAAGTGAGTCTTTTGGGTTTCCCCCTGCTTTTTTCCACCAAGAAAAATCTCGTATGTGGTGTTTTTGTCGGCATTTTTGGGTTTGTCCCACCAGATTGTGACAGAGTCGGCGGTGGCAAAATACTTAATTTCCATATAATTTTCAGTCATAATATACCTCATAAACCGTCTTTAGTGTTAAAACTATCTTAAAAAAGCCTTATATTTCCATAATGATAGGCAAAATCATGGGCTTGCGCTTGGTCTCCTTGAAGATAAACTTGGCAAGGTCGTCACGAATAACTGCCTTCATCTGTGCAAAGTCGGATATGCGTCTGTCAAGGACCTTATTTATCGCCGTCGAGGCTACCTCACGAACACGGCGCATAAGCTCCTCCGACTCCTTGACATAGACAAAGCCTCGGGATACAATGTCGGGGCCTGATACAATAAAGCCATCCTCGACGGTAGCAACCACTACAACAAGTCCGTCCTCTGCCAGGTGCTTTCTGTCCCTGAGAACCACGCTACCGATGTCACCGACACCTGCACCGTCCACAAGCACCTTACCCGAGGGAATTTCACCAGCAAAAGCGGCGCTCTTTTTGTCAAGCTCGAGCACCCTTCCTATTTCGCTGATAAAGATATTTTCGGATGGAATACCCATAAACTCGGCAATATCCTTACCCGCATAGAGGTGTCTGTATTCGCCGTGGATGGGCATAAAATACTTGGGTCTTAAGAGGGATATGATAAGCTTTATCTCATCCGAGCAGGCGTGTCCCGAAACGTGGACGTCCTCCACCGAGTCGTTTACCACCTTGACCCCCGCGCGTATAAGCGCGTTTATAATCTTACCGATAAGCTTCTCGTTGCCGGGGATAGCGCTGGAAGAGAGCACCACCACGTCCGAGGGCGAGAGCTTCACCCTATCATGCTCAAAGAAGGCGATGCGATAGAGCGCCGACATCGGCTCGCCCTGGCTACCCGTGGTTATCAGGGTTATCTGGGAGGGCTTGTATTTTTTTATCTCGCTGACATCGATAAGCACACCGTCAGGCAGGTCCATGTAGCCAAGCTCTGCGGCAGCACCGATAACATTTACCATACTTCTACCAAGCACAGCCACCTTTCTACCGTGACGATAGCTTGTGTTTATAATCTGCTGAACTCTGTGGATATTAGAGGAGAAGGTGGCTATGATAAGTCTCTTGTCCTCATACTGGGCAAAAATTCTCTCAAGAGATGAGCCGACCGTCCTCTCCGAGGGGGTAAAGCCCGCTCTCTCGGCGTTGGTGGTCTCGCACATTAAGAGGGTCACACCCTCCTTGCCGAGCTCACCAATTCTCGTTAAGTCAATCATCTTGTCGTCGATAGGCGACACATCAATTTTAAAGTCACCGCTGTGATAGACTATGCCGACAGGGGTGCGTATAGCGATAGCACAGGCATCGGCTATCGAGTGGTTTACGTGGATAAACTCCGCCTTAAACACACCAAGCGATATCACATCTCCTGCCTCTACCGTGTAGAGCTCGGGCTCGTTTGGCGGTGGGTTTTCATCCAGCTTGCCCTCGATGATGCCAAGCGAGAGCCTTGTGCCATAGACAGGCACATTTATCTGCCCAAGGATATAGGGCACAGCACCGATATGGTCCTCGTGACCGTGGGTTATAAGTATGCCTCTTACCTTGTGGGCATTTTGCACAAGGTAAGTAACGTCGGGAATAACCAGGTCAATACCGGGCATATCCTCGTCGGGGAAGCCCATGCCACAGTCGATAACTATAATATCATCACCGTACTCGAGCACGGTCATATTTTTGCCTATCTCTTGCAGTCCGCCAAGCGACATAACGCGCAGCTTTCTGCCTGCGTCAGCCTTTCTTCTTTCTCTTTTCATTATCTATTTTTTTACTTTTAAAAAGTAATACCTTTCTTCTATGTAGGTCGTGGGAGACTCACCCCCTCGACAAGTTTTTGTTAGAACAACATCGTAATAATTGCACACGCCCCCACCCCAAACAGGAATGCTACCCCATATTTCAGGATAAAACCAATGGCGCGTCTAAAAAATCCCTTTTCTTTTTCACTGTCAATCATCTGTTCGGATATGATGCGGTTTGCCTCTTTTATCATATCCTCTTCGCTCCTGTCCTTCGTCATATCTCTCGAAACGAAAAACAGAGCCTCGTCAAACATCTCGCTCCCCGTATTCTTTACGAAGATAACCTTTCTTTGACAACCTCTTACCATAGATACCCCTCTTCCTTTTTGATAGGAGTATCGACCTATATACTTTATTTTATTCGCATCAAAAAATTATTATGCTTTTTTCCTTTATTAAGGGTCACCCGATAAAAGAAGAATATAAACAAATTACTAAAAGAGCAAAGAGAGAACAAAAGAGGTTTTTATCCCTGTTTGTCCTCTCTTCTCACTTGCCCCTCAGGGCGAACTTAACTTTTTTTTGGCGGACCGCCCTAGACGCCGGTCCCTACGGGGGCAAGGCGGTGCCTTACAATGATATCCGTCTTTGACGGATGATATCCACCACGGTGGATGAAATCGCTTCGCGATGATA
>JAZSMN010000058.1:0-2072 GCA_045535925.1 Eubacteriales bacterium | reverse complement strand
AAAATGGCAAGGCGCTTGTCCATACCCATAATCAGAATTTGTTGCATACCCCACATAATCTCGGAGAAGCTGGCGAGGGCGGCCTCCATAGCGAAGATTTTCGCCCCGGCAAACCTGTTTGACAGGTCCTCATAGGCACAGCCACCGACCACAAGGCACTCGCTGTTTTCCTCGGCATCCACATAGACGTCAAAGGTCACGCTGTTAAGCACACAGGAGGCGGACAAAATGCACATATCTCCGGGAAACAGGCGGTAAAGAGTTATGTCCTTGCCGTCCTCGGAGAGGATATACATTCGTAGGCTACCCTTGTTTATCAGGATAACTCCTGTACACTCGTTGCCGTCGTGGATATTTGTACCCTTTGGGAAGGTCATATCAAAGGAAGAACGGAGAAAGGTCTCTCTGTCCCTATCACTTAATTTGTCCCAAAAGGGAAACGTCTTTTTGAATAGTTCAAGTTTTGCCTGCTCGGTCATTTTTTCACCCTCTTTTCCTATCAAATAGAATGTTATATAGAAATATAGGTTATAATTATTATACCTCTTGTAGCCAGTAAAGTCAATAATAGAAAATTTATCTTTGTGACCTTGTCACAGACCGACTCGAATTTTTGTGCTATAATAGAGACATAAAACGGAGGTGTATTATGGACAACCAACAGATTATAAACGGTAATGAAAAAATATACGATACAATAATTATTGGCGGTGGGCCTGCGGGCTATACTGCGGCGCTCTATGCTTCGAGGGCAGGGCTTGACGTCCTTGTGCTTGAGAAGATGAGTGTGGGTGGACAGATGGCACTCACCGACACAATAGACAACTACCCCGGGTTTGACGAGGGGATAGACGGCTTCACCCTCGCCGAGAGAATGCAGAGGGGCGCGCACCGCTTTGGTGCGGTTAGCGAGTACAACTCGGTAAACTCGGTTTCGCTCGAGGGCGAAATAAAGTCGCTCTCTACCGATATGGGACAGAGGCTCGCTCGCACGGTAATTATAGCAGGGGGCGCTCGCCCACAGATGCTGGGTCTTCCCCACGAGGAAGAATACACGGGCAGGGGAGTACACTATTGCGCCCATTGTGACGGCAGATTTTACAAAAACAGGACGGTGGCTGTGGTCGGTGGTGGCAATTCCGCCGTTACCGATGCGCTATATCTCTCGAGGTTGTGCAAAAAGGTCTACCTCATTCACAGGCGAGACACACTCCGCGCATCGAGAATTTATCACGCGGCATTGGAGGAGGCAGAAAACATAGAGATACTCTATTCCCACCAGGTAAAGAGCCTGAAGGTAGGCGAGCGCCTCTTGGGTGTGGAAATATCCGCGGTAGGCGAGGCAGAGCCCAAAGCTCTCGACCTTGACGGCCTGTTTATAAGTATAGGTCGCGCACCCGAGAGCGATATGTACAGGGGCATCCTAGACCTCGACGAGAAAGGGTATATTGTGGCCGACGAAAGCACCAAAACCTCTGCCCCCGGCGTGTTTGTCGCGGGGGATATCCGTACCAAACCCCTGCGCCAGATTGTAACCGCTGCGGCGGACGGTGCTGTGGCAGGCGAGGCCGTGGAAAAATATATATCCCAAATGTGACAAAGTCACAGAAAAGACCAAAAAAACAGTGTATAATGGTATCAGAAAACGGCAAAGACGCCGAAGAAAAAATAAAATCGAAAAGCAAACAAGGAGATTAGTATAATGAAAGAAACAAAGTTTTATATCTGTGAGAAGTGTGGCAATTTGGTAGGCGTTATCAACGCATCCGGTGTGCCGATGAAGTGCTGTGGCCAGAATATGACCGCTCTCGTACCCGGTGTGGTAGAGGCGAGCCACGAGAAGCATATCCCCGTGGTCGAAATAGACGGCGACAGAGTAAAGGTGTCTGTCGGCTCGGTTATTCACCCCATGTCCGTCGAGCACAGCATCCTCTGGATTTACCTCGAGACCGACAAGGGTGGCCACCGCTACTCCTTAAGACCTGATGAGGCACCCGAGGCCGAGTTTGTCCTCTCTGGCGAGAAGCCCAGCTGCATACGCATACTGCAACCTTCACGGTCTGTGGAAGGCA
>JAZSMN010000120.1:0-4956 GCA_045535925.1 Eubacteriales bacterium | reverse complement strand
CAGAACATCGCGAAAAAGCTTAAAAGCAGTACCGTCATTAAAATAGGAATATTTATCGGTTATCAGTTGTTCGGTGTGGGTTGACAACGTTACAGGCTCGCCACTACCATAAGAGGATATTGCAACTACGCTAAAAGCCCGAATGCTTTGATATTCCGAGTAAATTTCTACTGAGCTTTGATAAGTCCCGTAGGATATTTCAAATTCTATATTTTCATTTTCTTTGCGTGAAAAACTCTTTTTATCGGTACGAAATGCAACAATATCGTGTTCCAATTCTCGAGTGCTTTTTTTATGCGTATTGCACGGCTCTGCTTCGTGATAAAAAAGATACCCCTGCTCAAAGCCCTCGTCCTCGGTGGGGTCGCTCGTTTGTGGTGGCTCGGTTGTTCCACAGCCTACAAGCGACAGGGCTATGGAAATAAGGAGCAAAAGAGCTGTTATTCTTTTCATAAAAAACTCCTTTCTTGTCATGGGGTTAAGACGCCCCTAAGTAAAAAGGCATACCTCGCTTACCCGAGGTATGCCAAATAATTTTGTGTATCCCCTACGGGCTACTTTAAGTTTAGCAAATCAAAGAATTATTGTCAACAAAAATCCCTAATCCTTTTTATTTTCATAGGAATGCACAAGCAAAGAGTAGCGAGGTTGGTTATTGTGCTACATATTACTTTTTGTTTATAGCGCATTCGCTAAAATCGACCACGTCGAGGGGCTCTCTGTACTGCCATTTTCCGTTGGTGTAGTCGGGAATAATCTGGGGCGCGCCACCGAGGGCGATAGACCTCTCGGAGAGGGCGGTTATTGCCATCCAAGCGGCGGCATCGTAGACGTCTATGGGCATTTCCTTGTTGTTTCTAATCGCGTCGATGAAGTATCTCCACATAATGGGGTCCATACCGCCGTGGCCGTTCTCCATATCGGTTTTGGTCATTCCAATCCATACAGGGGGCAGGTAGTCGGCTTCATATTCCTTGGCATTGTTTAAGACACTTGCGGCATTGTCGGCGGCCTCAAGTCCACCGTGAGAGTCACCATCAAGGTATACCGCATTGGTGTCCATATGGTAAGAGCCCTTTGTTCCACGGACGGTAAACTCACGGCTATAATATCTTGGAAGAGTTGTATCAAGTTTAAGAAGGATAGTTTCGCCACCTGCACAGGTGATGATGGTATGTACTATATCGCCCTGCTTGAACCGTCTGCCTTCCATTGTCGGGTCTTGTTCTACAAGATCGGGGTGATCCTTTACGTATTGTTCAAGGCCTGCGGCGCAGGATGCAACTGAAACGAGCGACACCATTCTGTTGCCGCGGTTGATATTAAGCACCTTTGCTATGGGGCCAAGCTCGTGAGTGGGATAATTCTCGCAATTGCGATTTGTATAGTTGCGGAGTCGGTAGTGGCGAAGCAGATTACCATGAGAAACCTCGCGACGCAAATCGTGACCATAGGCGCCAGAACAATGCACAATTCTGCCGTACTTACCAGCGCGCACCATAGAGGTGGCAAGAAGTTCCTCACGGTTGTAGCAGCAGTTCTCCATCATCATTATAGGGGTCTTGGTCTCTTCGTAGGTCCTGACAAGTTCTTGTATCTCCTCAAGGCTATACGCACCGCCGACCTCCATAGCAACTATCTTGCCATATTTCATGGCATCTATGGCAACCTTAACGTGGTCCTCCCAGGAGCAAGCGACGTAAACTACGTCAACATCCTCTCTTTTTAGAACCTCTATATAATCGGTTGTGCCAAAGGGCTCGGCCCCGCCCTCGGCTATAACGTGCTCCTTGCCCATCTGTACCCTATCCTCATAGAGGTCACAGACGGCAGTAACCACAATATCATCATTTTCAAGAAGAACAATGTTGGTAATGCTACGACCTCTTTTGCCATAGCCTACTACACCAACTCTTATCTTTTCCATTTTATCCCCTTCTTTCCTCAAGGTGCAAAATTTATCTTATTTAGTTTAACAAAAATTTCTTAGTTTGTCAATCGCTTGCCAAAATTTAAGGGGTATGTTTCTTTCCTTTATGTATATATATGCAACCTACATTCATTTTTTGTTTTTCTTGTAAACAGATGAAATATTGGAGTATTTTGCATTTTTGGGGTTATATATCTTCATTTTTGCTATTGGATGATTTTCCACACAACCGTGTTCATTTATAAAATATATTAGCATTTGGATTGCTATTTTGCATTCAAATAATCACTTGAAACAAAAAAATCGAGACATAATAGTCATCTTGAAACCCTAAACTTGATTTTGAAGATAACGATACAACTGTTTTTTATCTTCTCGGTGCCTAGGCGCATAAAAACTTCTAAAAGAATAAAAATTTTTCGAAAATTTTAACGTTTTATTTAACAAAAAAATATCGACAAAATATTTTTATTTTATACAAAGGGTACAATTGTATACTATTTACTCGTGTTTTATTGACTTTCTTTATTAAAAATGTTATAATTTACTATCTTCAAATTATTATGTGTGCGCATGAGTATCAATTAACGCATGCACTTTTATTTTCAGTACGCAAATTTACAAAGGAGATTCCCATTATGAGTAAAAAAATCATAATCATCGTGGTTGCAGCTTTGATTGCGATAGCCGGTATAACTACTACCGTGTTGCTCATGCTTAACAACCCCGAGCCCACCCCACCTTCCTCGGACATTATAGTTCCCGATGGAGAAGAAAGCATCTCATACTACTATGATGTTGCTGCCGGTGAGGTAACTTTAACCTTTACAAAGGACTTCAAGTTTACCCTTGTCGGACCTAACATTAACAAAACCGGTGATTATATTGCAAAGGGCAAAAACATCACCCTCGACTTTGTGCGTGATGAGGACGGAACTGCTACGGCTGTTATGACTGACGCGACCGTTGTTCTCACTATGAATGATGCTACACTGACCTTCCTTGAGAAGAAAAGCTTTACCGTTAACTTTGTGGTTAATGGCGGTAGTGCGATAGACGCTGTTTCGGTACTCAACGGCAAGACTGTCAATGCTCCTATGGCTCCCAGCAAGACTGGTTATGCCTTCATTGCTTGGTATGCGGATAGCGCTCTTAAGACCTTGTTTGATTTTAATACCACCGTAATCACGGAGGATACAACCATATATGCAAAATGGGGTGCAACCTCTGTCGACGATGAAGTATATACCATTACCCTTAACTATGGTGGCGCTTGTGCCGATAAGACGATCAGCACCATTGGTGGAAAGCTGTACCTGACCGATTCCTTTGACGTAGCACCCACCATGGAGGGCTACACCTTTGCCGGCTGGTATGTAAGTATCTATAACGAGGGTGACAAGCTCTCCTATGCATACACTGAAAACCAGATATTTAAAGCTGATACAACACTCTTTGCCGTTTGGACTCCTGGTAGCGGTGACAAGCTTAGCACTCCTGTGCCCACCGTATCTTCGAGCAAGATTAGCTGGTCCAAGATAAAGGATGCGGACAACTACACAGTTACCATTACCGACCTTGATGGCAACGTAATCAAGACCGAGGTGGTTGCTAAGACAGAAACCTCCTTTGACTTTAAGTCTTCATCCAACGCTAGTGTTGAGTACATAATCTATGTAACAGCAAACGATGTATCCAACCCTGCTTTGTCATCTGATTCAGCTGTAAGATATTATGCTCATAATATCCTCACAAGAGTTTCGAAGTTTGAGGTTGTTGATGGTGTCATCAACTTCAATAAGGTAGAAAACGCAGAGAAATACCTAATTAGCGTAATCTGTGGCGATGCTTCTCACAAGCATACTCTTGTGGATTTGGGCGATGTAAACAGCTATGATTTTAGCACCTGCCTTATGCAGAAGGGCGGTATTAAGTTTACCGTCACCGCTGTTGCAAGTGGATATGTAAGCTCGACTTCGGCGACATTTGCATACGAGCTTAACCTTTCTCCTGTCGAAAACCTTGTATATTATGGAGCGACCGACGTGTTCTCCTGGGACAGTGTCGAGGGTGCTACCTCTTACGAGGTTACTGTTGTAGTTGGAGGTAAAACCTATATCTTCACTACTACAAGCACAAGCATTGCGGTTGGTGCATATACCGGCGAGATTGCTGTCAGTGTTGTTCCCAAAAGCACTCATCACAACTCTCCAGATGCTACCACAGCTACCTACACAAAGACCACTCCCACTACACCCACAGGTCTTGCATTTGCCGGCAATATTTTGTCCTGGAATGCATCGGAGGGTGCCACCGGTTATGTAGTTAAAATCGGTGACAAGACCTATACTGTCGAGACAAACTCCTTCGACCTTTCTCTGACAGAGCTTGTTGTTGGCACAACTCATATATCTATACAGGCAACCAACGATAGTGGTGCATCTCAATTCTCCGATGTTGCATCGGTAGGTTACCTTACCAAGGACTTTACCTTGTCCTATGCTAACAACTCGGTACAGTGGAGCTATGTAATTGGCGCATCCAACTACGAGATAAGAGTTAACGGTGGCACTCCTATCACCGTTACTGGCGCTAACCTGGCGAAGATAGCCCTTACAAAGAGTGGCACTAACCTCATCGAGGTAAGATACACCGATGGCGAGGGCAGTGACTGGATGAGCATCGAGGTTACCGCATACGCTGTTACATATTACACACGCTCGCTGTCGGGCGAAATCACAGAGTATCTCGCTCCTGGTGACACCATGCTTCTTCCTAAAGAAGGATTTAGCAATATCGGTTACAACTTCGCAAACTGGTACACCGCTGTTGAAAACGGCTCGAAGTATCAGGGCACCACATTTGAAGGCGAGTCTGACCTTGCACTATATGCAATTTGGGATGCTAAAACCTACAACATAACCCTTCAGGTAGATAACCTTGATATAACAAATATCGCTTCCGGCACAACTGTAAGCGTTAAGTACAATTCGCTTTACACTATTACTGTTCCCAAGTCCACTCAC
>JAZSMN010000194.1:0-13341 GCA_045535925.1 Eubacteriales bacterium | reverse complement strand
CGTCGTTGGATGGGTAAACGTGAGCTTCTTTGCGTGGAGTGCCTGTCCGTGAAGTAGGGGGGCGTGTTACTTTTCAAAGGCGATTTTGTTACTTGCATACACCTCGTCACCGAGCAAAGCATGTCCTAAGTGGGACATATGTACGCGTATTTGATGAGTCCTGCCTGTTTCCAGTCTTAACTTCAAATAACTGATAGCACCAAAGGGCTCCAGCACCTCAAAGTGGGTAATCGCCTCTCTTGCTGACGAGTCACCGATACGCACTGCCATTTTCTTTCGGTCTATGGGGTGCCTGCCTATGGGCAAATCAATTTTACCGGTCGACTCCTTAAATCCGCCTCTAACAAGCGCGTGATACTCTCGCTCGATTCCGTGGTAGGCAAGCTCGCTCGACAGGGCAATATGGGTGGGGTCGTTTTTTGCCACAACCAAAAGGCCGGAGGTATCCTTGTCTATTCTATGTACAATGCCGGGGCGCATCACACCACCAATGCCGGATAGACTATCCTTACAGTGATAGAGCAGGGCATTTACAAGAGTGCCGCTGTAATTTCCGGGGGCGGGGTGCACTACCATTCCCTCGGGCTTGTTTATAACAATGAGGTCATTGTCCTCGTATACGATATCGAGGGGGATATCCTCCGCCTCTACCTCATATTCCTTTACCTCTCGCTCTACAATTTCGACCGTGTCGCCATCCCTTATGGCGTATTTTTTCTCTCTTTGCCTGCCGAGGACGGTGACATCACCCTCTTCTATTATCTTCGCCGCACGAGAGCGCGAAACTGACAAAACTTCACTAACATATAGGTCGAGGCGCTTACCCGTGTCACTTTTTTCGGGGGTATATAGCATTATTTGCCCTCCGTGTTGCCGGACTCGTTATGTAAATTGTTATTTACATTCTTTGCTTCCTTGACAAGTTCGAGAAGCAAAGCGCCAATAAGCATAAACGCACCTACTGTAACAAAGGAGTCGGCAACATTGAATATTGCATTAAAGCCTATGCGCGAAAAGTCGATGAAGTCCACCACATACCCAAGCGACAGCCTGTCGATACTGTTGCCAATACCACCGCTTATAATCATTGTTACGGCTATCTCCTTGAAGGTGCTGCCGATAGGAGCGAGATACACGTACAGCATAAGTACGGGTACTACTATAAGAGTCACTGTGTTAAAGAGCCAACCAGCACCCTGCAGCATTCCAAAGGCGATGCCTTGGTTTGTGTGATACGTCAGGTGCGCAAATCCCTCTATGACGGGTACTGTCGAAACTCCCGAGAGATGCTCGGTAGCAAGCGCCTTTGTCCACTGGTCGAGCACAATACCAAGCGCTATAACCAGTGTGTACAGTACATACTGTGAGGGCTTTTTTTTCGTAATGTATTTTTTAAGGTCCATTTTGCCTCCCTTATATGATTGGCAGGAATAATCGGATGATATTTAACCCAAGATATCCAGCAAAAAATGAGATATCAATGGGGGACTGCTGAACAAATTCAAATCTTGATAGCAAAAGACGGAAGGGGAGAATGACCGGCTCGGATATAATAACGCTTAAATGCAAGAACACATTATCCTCACCCGAAAAGAGGGGGAGAATAACCCTTAACAGCAGCGCCACCGATGCCAGCGACAAATATAGGTCTACCACCTTTGCTAAAATATAAAAAACTGCTTCCACTATTTTCTTCTTTCTACAATAAAATACCCTCGCACAAAAAACAGGAGAATGTGACGAGGGTGTTGTTTTAGTCGGTGATTCCGATATCACTGCTGGGGGTTATTATAAAGGTGCCGGGCGCCACCTTCTTGATTTCGCCACCCATACAGTATGTAACTCCGTTAATAAAGTCGAGCATTCTTGTGATGGTAGGACGGTCGAGCACCTCGGTGTTAAGCACTACGGTACATCCTGCCAAAAGATTGTTTGCAATATTACTAACCTCGCCAAATGATTCGGGACGAACCACCTTAAACTCCATACCACCGCCTATGTTTTCAGGAACAATGATAGGTGCAGGTGTCTCTTCAACCACTGGGGCGGGATCTTCGGTTGTTGTAATGGTGGGGGCTTGTTCCACAGGCTCCACGGTTTTAAACTGTATTTCTTCCTCGGGTTCTTCTTTTTTCTTGAATGTCTCCCAGAATTTTTCGAACATAATATATTCTCCTTTCGATATGGTTAAAGTTGGGTTTACACTTTGCGAAACAGCATCGAGCCTACTCTTACGAGTGTCGATCCTTCTTCAATTGCCACCCTGTAACTGTCCGACATACCCATAGATAGTACGCCCTCTCCATAATATCCATACTTTTCGCCAAACTCTTCGAACAGTTTGCGAGTGAGGGTGAAGTAGGGGCGAATATCCTCGCTGTCCTGACATACAGGACCCATGGTCATAAGACCCGACAGCTTGAGTCTTGGTAGCTCATAAAGAGCCTCTACAAGCCTCTCTGCCTCCTCGGGTAGTATACCGCTTTTGCCCTCTTCTCTTGCAGAGTTTATCTCAATTAGTACAGGTATATCCCTTCCTACCACCTCTGCTCGTTTTTGTATCTCGCGAGCAAGCTCCACACTGTCTAACGAGTGTATGAGGGATACCGTGTCAATTATTTGCCTTACCTTGTTCTTTTGCAGATTGCCTATCTCGTGCAGCTCTACCGATATTCCAAGCGAACGTAGAAGCTCGCCACGGCGCTTAAGCTCTTGGGGTCGATTTTCGCCTATTGCCAAAACTCCCAGGCGACACAGGGCAACCAGCTCCTCGTCGCTCCCGCTTTTTGTCACGGGCAACAGGGTTACCTTTCTGCCCACCTTATCACTGCGGGATGCGATATCCTCTACGAGGCGATTATAATTATCTTTGATATATTCAAATCTGCCTTCCAAAGCCGCCTCCCCGGGTAAACTGTGCATAAAGTGGCACAAAAATGTGCTATATTCCTATTATATCAGTTTAATAAACATATTGCAAGGGAAAAATTAGTTTTTATAATATTTTTATTTAGATAATTTAAAAGGCGAGCTTTTCTAAAAATTGTCTTACGAGGATGATATAATTGCTTGACAAAATACGCCACGTATATTATAATAATTATATATTTTATTATGGGTATTATGAGGACTGATATGCGTATTACCGAGCGTCTGGTAGTTATTATAGTTTCTATTATTCTTGCTATATGCTGTGTGGTAGGTGTGATTGTATACGGCGTAGTCTTGTTTGTTGATGGAAACGAGCGTAAAGAAGCTTATGAAAGAGAAATAGAGCCGTTTCTTATCGAACGTGCAGAATTAAACTGGAAGTACACTCACGCAGAGGATATTGTAAAAGAGGGCTTTGAGGATATTCCAAACTCAAATATCACCCTTCTTTTCCTCGGTGTAGAGAGCGAAATATACACCCAGGTTTACCCCGCTATAAAAGAAATCTCCAATGACGTTAAGGGCACACTTTGCCTTACAGTCGAGGCCATGCCGGGTGATGAAGGGTGCATGACTCTTGAAGAGCTTGAGGAGCTGTTGCTCGACGGATGGTCTTTGGCATTGCTCTTTGAGGGGGACGGAGAAGAGGAGCTTAGCGTTTTTCTTACCGAGGCTCGCCAAAGGTTAGAGACCCTCGAGATAGAGGCACCTAACACCTTGGCTTGCAAGCAGGGTAGCTACTCGCCGTCGCTTGATAGCCTGATAATAGAGGAGGGCTTTGCCCATGTAATTCACAATGCCGAGGAGCAGACCCCTCTTATTGACAAGACGGTGGACGAAGAGCTGTTCCGCCCTGGTACGGTTGGTTGGTGCGCTGACAAAATGCAGAGGTATTTTATGGCCGAGCTTATGTCATTTGGTGGTTGCGCTTGCTTTACCATCGACCTTTCTGGCGAAAGGGCTGATATCAAGCTTGATATGAATAACAATTCCTTAGTCTCATCCTTTAACGGTATGATTACAGCGATTGACGGATGGGTACAGGAAGGTGGTTGCACGGCTAAAGACGTCAGTTTTGGCCTTAACTTGAGAAAAGCATATTTAGAAAACTCTATAATTATTGTCGAGCGGGTAGAGGAGTTTCGTTCAGAAATTCGGGCACAGCTCGACCAGATAGAGCTCGAAATCGCCGCCATTCAGAAAAAATACAGGTAGGATTCTATGCACGAAAAAATATTAGGCACAGCTTTGCCGAGCGCTATGGCGCTCGCCTATCTTGGTGACTCTATGCACTCGCTTTATGTAAGAGAGCGACTTGTAAAAAAGGGTCTTTCAAAATCCGGCGACCTTAACCGTGAGGCGCTTAAATATATCACCGCCGAGGCGCAGGCACAAATGTACAGACGCATAGAGCATCTGCTAATTGAGGACGAGAGGGACGTTTTTCGACGTGCCGCAAATTCAGGCCATCTAAACAAGCCAAAGAGGGCATCCGTGCAGGATTATCGCACCGCCACAGGCTTTGAGGCTGTTATAGGGATGCTATACTACATAAAGGATACAGAGAGATTGATGATGCTTCTTGACGAGGCACACAAGGAGGATTTATGATACAGAAGATTAAAGGAACGATGGATATTCTCCCTGACGAAACCCCGCTGTTTCGCTATATAGAGGGAATAATGCGCGAGGAGGCGGAAAAGTATGGCTATGGTGAAATCCGCACCCCCACATTTGAAAATACAGAGCTCTTTGTAAGAGGTGTGGGCGATACCACCGACGTTGTGCAAAAGGAGATGTACACCTTTGCCGACAGAGATGAGGGTAGATCTATATCCCTTCGTCCTGAGGGTACCGCATCGGTAGCTCGTGCTATCATCGAGAATGGCAAATGCTCTGATCCTATGCCCCTTAAGTATTACTATATAATCTCCTGCTTCCGTCACGAAAAGCCCCAGGCGGGCAGAAGCCGTGAGTTCTTCCAGTTTGGTACAGAGATGTTTGGCTCGGAGAGCCCTTTGGCGGATGCTACTGCTATCGCTCTTGCAAATTCGGTGCTTTGTCGCCTTGGCCTTAAAAATGTAAAGCTTCATATCAACTCCATAGGCTGTAAGGAGTGCCGTCCCGCATATCGCGCGGCCCTTGTCGAGCACTTTGGCGGTAAGAAGGAGTGTCTCTGTGACACCTGTAAAACCAGACTTGACAAGAACCCCTTAAGACTTCTCGACTGTAAGAATCCCCCCTGCCACCAGATTGCCATAGAAGCACCCAAGACCACCGACCACCTCTGCCCTGACTGTGCCGATAAATTCCGCACTCTCACAGCGGCTCTTGATGCTATGAGTATCGAGTATGTTGTTGACCCTGCTATCGTAAGAGGACTTGACTACTACACAGGCGCGGTGTTCGAGTTTGTCGCCGAGGGTATAGGTGCCCAGTCTACCGTCTGTGGCGGTGGAAGATATGACGGCCTTGTCGAGTCGCTTGGCGGACCAAAGCTCTCGGGAATTGGGTTTGGTATGGGTATAACAAGACTTATACTTGCTCTTCGCGAGCTTGGACTTGATAAGATAGCACCCAAAAGGCCCGACCTTTATATTGCAACTATGGGCGAGGCTGCCGCGGTCCGTGGCCTTGGCATAACCGAGCGCCTTCGTTCTCTTGGCAAATATGTCGAGTGCGATATAGTTGGCCGAAGCCTTAAGGCACAGATGAAGTATGCCAACAAGATAGGCGCCGCATACACGCTTATAATAGGCGAGTCCGAGATAGAGAGTGGCAAGGCACAGCTTCGCAATATGTCTGACAGTACACAGACCGAGGTCGAGCTTGATAGCTTTTCCATCTAATTCCTTCTATAATTTGACACGGATATGCACTTCTACCTCTTTTTATGGGAAAATTACATAAGAAGAAATAGCGGTGCATCAAAACACAAATAGAAATAAGTAAATAACTATTTGCATTTCGGGCGGCAGTTGTCCGCCCGTTGTGTTATTTTTCACTTTGTGAGGAAATATGAGTAAAAATGTACATACCACCGAACGCGAACTTTTTCTCCCGGTAAAGCCCCAGGATGTAAAAGCGCGTGGCTGGTCGGACGTCGATTTTGTATATGTGACGGGTGATGCCTATGTAGACCACCCCTCCTTTGGTGTTGCAATTATATCGAGAGTGCTCGAGAGCGAGGGCTTTCGTGTTGCTATATTATCCCAGCCTGATTTTCGCTCAGCCGAGGATTTTCGTAGATTCGGTCGCCCCCGCCTTGGCTTCTTGGTAAGTGGCGGAAATATCGACTCAATGGTAGCGCATTATACCGTATCAAAGAAAAAGCGCTCTTATGACTACTACTCTGCCGGAGGTAAAATGGGGCTTCGTCCCGATCGTGCGGTGATAGTGTATTGCAACCGCATTAGGGAAGCATATGGCGACATTCCGATTATAGTCGGTGGCCTTGAGGCCTCGCTTCGTCGCTTTGCCCACTATGATTACTGGGACAACAAGGTGCGCCGTAGTATTCTCGTAGACTCTCGTGCTGATATTATTTCCTATGGTATGGGCGAGAACACCCTCACCCGCATAGCAAAGCTGCTCGACAAGGGCGTCCCCGTCAAGAAGATTCGCGATGTTCGTGGCACGGTGTTCCTTGCAAAACGCGGCGACTCTGTTCACTTTGATAGTATCGAGGTCGGCGATTACGATGAGTTAAAGGAGGACAAGAGTCTCTATGCACGTGCCTTTGGCATCCAGTACAAGAACGCCGACTCTGTCCACGGAAAGGCTATTCTGGAGTATTACGGCGACAAAATGCTGGTACAAAATCCGCCGATGCCTCCCCTAACCCGCGAGGAGCTTGACCGTGTATATTCTCTTCCTTTTGCGAGGGATTATCACCCCGATTATATCGAGCTTGGCGGAGTCCCTGCCATAACCGAGGTAAAGCACTCCATAACCCACAACAGAGGATGCTTTGGTGCTTGCAACTTCTGCGCCATCGCCTTCCACCAGGGTAGAGAGGTTCGCTCTCGAAGTGTGGATTCGGTTATTAAAGAGGCAAGACTTATTACCGAAATGCCCGATTTTAAGGGCTATATAAACGACGTAGGTGGCCCTACCGCCAACTTCCGTTACCCCTCCTGCTCGCGGCAGGCCGAGAATGGAGTTTGCCCTGGTAAAAAATGCCTTGCCCCCACCCCGTGTAAGCATTTGGAGGTGGACCACACCGAGTATGCCGATATGTTAAGACAGATAGAGGCGCTCCCCGGAGTGAAAAAGGTGTTTGTTCGCTCGGGAATTCGCTTTGACTACCTAATATATGATAAAAATGATACATTCTTCAGACAGCTGGTCACTCACCACACCTCAGGACAGCTAAAGGTCGCCCCGGAGCACTGCTCTCTCGGTGCACTTACAATGATGGGCAAGCCCCCTGTTGAGGTATTCGAGAGCTTCAAGCGTAAGTTCTTCAAGATAAGCGAAGAGGCGGGGATGGAACAGTATCTCGTCCCCTACCTGATGTCGAGCCACCCAGGTGCGACAATGAAGGATGCTGTAAATATGGCACTCTGGCTTAAGGAGTGGGGTTATTCACCCGAGCAGGTGCAGGACTTCTATCCCACTCCGGGAACTATCTCTACCGTAATGTATTATACAGGTATAAACCCAATGAACGGCAAGCCTGTTGCCGTCACCACCGATTATCACGAAAAGCAGCTCCAAAGAGCGCTCCTGCAATTCTCTCGCCCCGAAAACGCAAATCTTGTGCGCGAGGCACTCCGACTTGCCGGCAGAGAGGATTTGATAGGCACAGGTCCCGGTTGTCTTGTGCGCCCTGCCTTTGGTCAGGGCACCGATTCTCGATATTATCCGGGGAAAAACTCTTCCTCGACTCGCACAGGTAAAAAGGGGCGGGGGCAGACCTCTCGAGCAAAGCAAACCTCTGGCGGCAAAAAGGGATACTACGAGCCTATTCTTGATAGGTCAAAGCCAAAGAAGAGCAAGCTTGAGCGTGTATTTGGTGAAGAAGCTGTGCGTATTAGCCGCGAGGCGGCGGGTATGTTGGATTCCAGGGGAGCTCGAGGAGGAAAGGGCAATAATTCAGGGCAGAAAAAAGGAAATAGCTCCGCCTCCCACGCAAAAAGAAATACCTCGACAAGAAAATCCAAGAAATAAAATTATTTTGTGTGATTTTTCACAAAAATGCACAAGTAAATGCCGAACATTTTCTACCCATTCGTCTTTTGTACGAAGCCAGAGGGGGGGAAAACATAGGTTGAATAAACAAATGCATACAAATTGTCAAACAAATAAAAAATGCAGGTTATAACGGCAAAAAACGGAAAAATGTATTTTTTCATATACCGCCCACTTTTCAACATTATCAACAAACGAATTGTTGATAACCCAAGGATTTTAGAAGAGCAAAGAGGGAAATTCAAGCAAATCAACCTTTTTTCGACAGAAAGTTATTAACACTATCGACAAGGTATTTGTTGATAACTTTTTATTTTCTCTTAGGTAAAAAGCCTCATTTTCGGGTTTTTTGAAATTATCAATATTCAAAAATTAAGCTTTTATACAGGATTAAAATCCTGCCAAAAACCATATTGCGAATATTTTGTTAGTAACTATTACGAATAGAAATTGTTCGACTGACTCAATAATCAAAAAAGTGTGACATAACACTAAAGGTGATGTAATAATGACAAACAAAAACATAGGTACAGACCTCGCTACTCGCTATACCAAAGCCAAGCGAGCACTGTTCGAAAAATACTATGGTTCCTTCCTTAATCCCGAGCAATCCCAGGCTGTTTTTACAGCCGAAGGCCCTCTTTTGGTACTTGCCGGTGCGGGTAGTGGAAAGACCACGGTTTTGGTAAACAGAATTTCCTATTTAATTAAATATGGCAACGCATATTTTGATGACAATTGCTACGAGTCGCCCTCGCTCTCGGATGTGGAGGCCTTGGAGAGTGCAGTGACTCTTGAGCCTAAGGATATAGAGGAGATACTTCCTCGCTTCATATCCGACCCCTGCGAGCCCTGGCGTGTACTTGCCATAACCTTTACCAACAAGGCGGCAAGGGAAATTAGGGATAGGCTTGAGCGCACCTTTGAGGACAAGGATGTTTCTGGCGGTGTTTGGGCTGGTACCTTCCACTCTATATGTATGCGTATTTTACGCAAGCACGCAGAGCTTTTGGGCTACAACTCCGAGTTTTCTATATATGACACCGATGACAAAAAGCGAATGGTCTCGGACTGTATGGGCGAGCTCGGTATATCCGACAAATTCTTAAAGCCTAAAGAGGCTTGCGAATATATAAGCCACCTGAAGGACTCGCTTATAAGCGCCGACGGGTATGGTATGGTTGACTCGCTCTCTGCTCGCTATGGCTTTGCCTCGCCCGAATTTGCCTATGATAGAAACCCAAAGGTGAGGGATTTTAATAGAATATACGAGCTCTACCAAGAGAGGATGAAAAGGCAAAACGCCCTGGATTTTGATGATATAATTATGCTGACGGTCAAGCTTTTGTACGAGAACCCGACAGTGCTTAATTATTATCAAAACAAGTTCCGCTATGTTCTTGTTGACGAGTACCAGGACACCAACTTTGCACAGTTTGTCCTGACCTTCCTTATAGCCGAGGGACGCAGAAATATAATGGTTGTTGGTGACGATGACCAGTCTATTTACCGCTTCCGTGGTGCGACAGTAGAGAACATTCTTAATTTTGACAAGACATACAGAGAGGCCAAAGTTGTAAGGCTTGAGCAAAACTATCGTTCAACAAGCACTATCCTTGACTGTGCTAATGCCATTATTTCTAAAAACGAGGATAGACACCCAAAGGCGCTTTGGTGCGACAAGGGGGCGGGCGAGCTTATAACCCTAAAGGAGGCTCCCGACCAAAACTACGAGGGCAGATATATAGTCGAACAGATAATCAAGGCGCATAAGACAGAGGGACGCAAGTATTCCGATTTTGCGGTCTTGTATCGTATAAATGCCCTTGGCCGTTCTATGCAGACCGTTTTTGCCAAGTCCGGTATTCCTTATAGAATTATAGGCGACCTTGGATTCTATGAGCGCAAAGAGGTAAAGGATATGGTCGCATACCTCTCGCTTTTATCCAACAAGCAGGATTCGTTAAGACTCAAGAGAGTGATAAATGAGCCCAAGCGCAAGATTGGAAAGGCGGCTATCGAGGCCCTTGAACAGATTGCCGAGAGCGAAGAAACCACAATTTATGAGGTTATGGGCCAAGCGAACGCATATTTGGCGTTATCGAGGTATGCCCCCACGCTTATGGCCTTTGTCGAAATGATAGAGAGAATCAAGCGCGAGGAGGATCGCCCCTCCGAGATGATTCGCCGCCTGCTTTTAGAGAGCGGATATTATGAGATGCTCAAGGCCGAGGGTTTTGAGGGTGAGGGCAAAATAGAGCACGTAGAGGAGTTTATCTCTGCGGCGATAGAGTATGAAAAGCGCGCAGAGGCAGAGGAAAGAATGCCTATGCTGGAGGAGTTCCTCGAGGAAGTATACCTCATTACCGATGTCGACAAGTATGACGAAAACAGCGACGCGGTGGTGCTTATGACCATTCACGCCGCCAAGGGTCTTGAATTTCCTGTGGTATTCCTCTCCGGTATGGAGGACGGAGTTTTTCCCAGTGCACAGAATATGTCCGAGCCCAGGGAAATGAGCGAGGAGCGTAGGCTTTGCTATGTTGCTGTAACCCGCGCAAAGCAAAAGCTCTATATTACCTACGCAAAGAACAGGCTACTTTACGGAAAGACGAATTTAGGCATACTCTCCTGCTTTATAAGAGAGGAAGCGCCTAAAAAGCTCTTTATACTTGATAAACCTAGGGTAGAGCCCCCTCGCCAGACTGGCTGGCAGCAGAGAACACACCAAAGGACGGAAAGCCATTACTCTGGTGGCGGAGAGATTTCTCGCCCCTCCTCTATATCTGCAGGACGCACCACTACAACTACAAAGCCTGGTGGCTTTGGTGTGAAGCGCATAGATCCCGGCTCTCGCGTTAACCATAGCATCTTTGGTGACGGAACGATTATAAGCGCCAAGGATATGGGTGGAGATATCCTGTACGAGGTTTCCTTTGATTCAGGTGTTGTAAAAAGATTGATGGCAACCTATGCCAAACTGCAAAAGATATAGGTGCCGGGATGATAAAATGCTGTATATTTGACCTTGACGGCACTCTTTTAAACACGCTTGATACTATTCATTATTATATAGTTAAGGCTATGGGTGAATATGGCTACCCGAGTATATCAAGAGAGGCTTGCCGCAACTTTGTTGGAAATGGAGCAAGGCTCTTAATCGAACGCGCTATGCATTCGGTGGGTGAGCTTGACGGGGGGAAAATAGACGAGGTTTTTATCCTTTATAACAAGCTCTATGACAGTGAACCTCTGTACCTGACAAACCCCTATGAAGGTATTTTAGATATGCTTAAGAGGATAAAGTCCGAGGGGATAAAGGTCGCGGTTTTATCAAACAAGCCGCATACTGCCACAGAGCCTCTTGTCAAAGAAATATTTGGCGAGCTTGTAGACCTGGTCAAGGGAAAAGAGGATGGTGTACCCTTAAAGCCCGACCCGACCTCTGCTCGCAGAATTATATCTACTTTAGGGGTAGAGAGGGGGGAGTGCGCCTTTATTGGTGACACCTCGGTAGACATAAGCACAGGCAAGGCCCTCGGTGCTTCGCTTGTAGTCGGTGTTCCCTGGGGATTTAGAGACAGGATAGACCTTAGTGGCGCCGATGCAATTATCGACGCACCCTCTATGCTATTACCTCTGCTTCTCGCTCCTGAAAAACCGCATTAGCCCATACCCGTGTTAAATTTTAGCTGCAAATTCAAGGCGAAAATGTAAACAACCATTTACAACCGACTGCAAACCCGGTCGGTTGTTTTCTTTTTGTAAATTTTCTCATCACCCTTTACAACATATTCTCGTCGTCATTTATAATATATTTTTGCCGAACTTCGGTGCTTGGCGGTGTTAGGCGCACAAACCCTGACTTTTCTTGATAAATCCCTCTGTCAAAATTTACAAAAAGCAAAAGCCCCTTTTGTTAATCTATACGAAATTGTTGCCCCAAGAGGGTTTTGCCTTTACTTTTAATAAGTATTAGGATATAATTTAGTTAATGAAATATTTTGGAGATTGTTATGAAAAAGGGATTAAAGCTTGCTTGTATTAGCCTTTTGGCTTTGCTTTTTGTCTTTGTTTTTATAGGATGTGGCAAAAGTGAATTTACCGTGGAGCTTATAGTGGATAACGGCGCTGTAATAAGCGGCCCTGACAAGCTGGTTGTCGCCCGCGGTGGCACGGCTACTTTTAATGTAAATATTGCGGACGGGTATTCTCTTTTTTGGCTCTCCCACGGAGAATATGACGAGGCGAACGGGGTGTTAAAAATTACTAATGTCACCTCGTCCCAAAGTGTAAGCCTTGCTACCAAAAAGCTCGAGAGCGACAAGGAAAAGTTGGGCTTTCTCTTTAGAAAGGGGTATTCCTCCGACACCTCTTCTATAACCCCCGCCTCAAATATTGACGAAGGCACAATTATCACACTTTCGGCAAATAATATGGGCAGGATTTTTGAGGGCTGGACGGTTGGCGCCTCTCTTTCTTCCGGTGGCACACTAATATCCACCGACCGCAAAATCGACTTTACTCTCGACTCACAATATGCAAAGAATGGTGTTGTAACCGTGTATTCCAACTATGCCGATGCTGACAGGCTTTATTATGACCTCAATGGCGGATCGGCTCTTATGGGCAGCAAAAATCTTACGGGCAACAAGCATTATACCGTGTCGCTTTATAATGGTGGATTTGAGATATCTTATGGCGAGGAGTATCTCTCCTTCTTCGAGTGTGGGTCGCTCTTCTATGATGACGGCTCCTTCTATCGCGAGGGCTACATACTTGCGGAGTTTAATACCAAGGCCGACGGCACAGGCACCGCATACTCGCTTGGCTCGAAGGCGCCCTTAATACTCGACAACGCACATCCGACCTATTATTGCATTTGGAAAGAGGCTACTCCTGAAGCTGACTTTGAATACGAGGAGTTTTATTACCCAAGACCTTGTAACAGCACAGTAGCCCCCCATTGGGTGGAAAACGGAGTTAAGATAACCAGGTATAAGGGCAACGACAGTGAGGTTGTTATCCCCGAAACCATAGGCGGCAAGACGGTGACCGCCATCGGCACAGGCGCTTTTGTAAATAAGAGTATAGAAACCCTTGTTATGGGGCGCAGAATACTAAAGGTAGAGGACGGAGCCTTTGTCGGTTGCACCAAGCTTGAGACTGTTTACTACCCAGACGGCCTCTATTATATGAACAACGAGGCGCTGGACT
>JAZSMN010000234.1:0-16566 GCA_045535925.1 Eubacteriales bacterium | reverse complement strand
ATTAACGAGATCTCTGCACAACCATTGGGCATTTCCCAATAGTTCATGCTCGAAATTTCATGTTGTTCAATTTTCAATGATCGATGCCCACACGGGGTGAGCCTATCCATTATACATCATCTATTTTTGTTTGTCAAGAGGTTTTTTTCATTTTTTTCGCATTTTTTTGAATTAAAATCAAGTTTATATAAAATAACTAAAATCAGGAGGATTTACCGTGGTTTCTATATTCATAAGGACGATACTTGTGTACATTCTACTTAATGTTGTGCTTAACATTATGGGTAAAAGACAGATAGGCGAGCTGGAGGTGGGCGAGTTAGTATGCACACTTTTGATCTCCGAGATTGCCGCGATACCGATATCCGACCCAGATATTCCCCTGCTTTGGGCGGTGGTGCCAATAATATTTATATGTTCTATCGAGGTGGCTCTGTCGGCTATCAAAAACCGATGTACAAAAGTCAAACGCGCGGTAGAGGGAAACAGCCTATATATTATATATAAAGGTAGACTTCGTCAAAATGTTTTGTTGGAGAACAGGATTTCTATAAACGAGGTGCTTACCGAAATACGCATCCAGGGATTTGGCGGTATTGGGGATGTGGAATATGGCATTCTTGAACAAAACGGTAAGATTTCTCTTTTTGACAAAAATACTACGCTATCCCACTTTTTGGTTATTGACGGCGAGGTGAACAAAAACGCTATGCGAGAGCTTGGATATAACGAGGGGTGGCTAAATAGAGTTTTAAGAGAGGAAAAGCTTTCACTTGGCGAGGTGTTCTTGCTATCGGTGGATGATGACGGGAAAAGGAATATAGTTAAAAAAGAGGTAGAAAAATGAAATCTATAATGTTATCGGTGGGAATGATTTTGTTTTTGCTGGCTATCGTAATTACCAACACAATATTTATAAATCTGGTGATAGGCGGGATTGAGGAGAGCCTCGAGCAGGTGGACAGTCTGCTTGGGTACGAAAAAATGTATGACGAGTATACGAAAAACGAGCCTTGGCTCTCCTTGACCGTCGACGACACGAGGATGCAAACCCTGGAAAACGGCTTTGTAGTGTGTGTGGAATATTCAAGGCAGGGGCTAGAAGACGAGGCGAGAATAGAAAAAAGCCGCCTACTGTCCGAGTTAAGACAAATGAGGCGGCTTTGTAGCTTTAGTATAAAATCGATTTTATAATTAGGAGAACTCTGTCATATCCGAGCGATATGCAGAAAGGCGCATTATAGAGTAATATTCCTTTGTCAAGTCCTCTTGGGACAGAATGCCCACATAGGACTTAAGCGCTTTTACTATATACTCGGGGTTTAAGAAGCAGGACTGGTCGGCAGAGAGGATGGTGCTAACCACTATCTCGCCACTTTCGTACCTAACGCTGGCAGAGCGGATAAGAGGACGGATGTCTGCGCAAGCAAGCTCGCCAGACTTCTTTCTTTTTTCTACCTCTACCTTATCAGCAAGGAGAACCTCCCCGCATCTTTGTGCCATTTCCTCCGAGGCATTGAGAGTGCAGATGCGAATTTCGTAGCTTAACCACTTCAGGTCAGTCAAGGGGGTGGTCGCATAATAGGCATCGAGGACCTGCATTTCGTCGGTCATATTGGCATTTAATCTCTCCTTTACCTCCTCGGGCGAGATGTCGTCGATAAGACGGATGTCGAGAAACTCGCAGGCACTCTCGGTACCTATGGAGAGGGGGGCGGCGAAGATCATCTTGGGCTTGGGGTTAAAGCCAGGGGTATACCAAAGCGGAAGCTTGGCTCTTACTATAATTTTATGCATTGTGCGAACCAAATCCAGGTGGGAGATGTACTGCAGGTTTCCGACCTTCTTAAACTTGATGCGCATTGTAAGATATGGATTGCTTGGGGTTAGTTGCACCATCTGTTTTTACCTCCCAGCTTATTTGCTCCACAACCGCTGCAATGCTCGGCACAGGAGGGGGTTGTTTTGCCTGCATAGGCCTTTTCCCTCTCGCGCAGAAGGAACTGCTTGGTAACACCGCAGTCGATGATATCCCAAGGAAGAACCTCGTCAAGAGCGAAGCCTCGGGTTGTATAGAAGTTTGGATCAACACCTGCACGAGCAAACACGTCCATCCAACGGTCGTAGTTGAAATACTCGTCCCATGCGTCGAACATAGCGCCCTCCTCTACCGCCAAGGCGATAGCGGGAGCAAGACGACGGTCACCACGGGCAAGAACCGCCTCGATGAAGGAAACCTTGGCATCATGGTAGGTATATCTAATCTTTCTGTCTGTTATGCAGCTGCGAAGGTGCTCCTGCTTTTCTACAAGCATCTGGAAGCTATCCTGTTTTTCCCACTGGAAGGGGGTAAAGGGCTTTGGCACGAAGCAAGAAACACTAATAGTAACACTAACACCCCTCGGTCTTTCTGCCTTGGGAAGAGTGTAATACTCTTTTATAACCTTGGAGGCGAGGTCTGCTATGCCCTCTATGTCCTCCAGCGTTTCGGTGGGTAGACCATTCATAAAGTAGAGCTTGACTCCACTTTTTCCGCCGCGGAAGGCTATACCTACCGCACGCATAAGGTCTTCCTCACAGACATTCTTGTTTATAACGTCGCGCAGTCTTTGAGTTCCCGCCTCGGGGGCGAAGGTCAAGCCGCCTGTACGGACGCTGGAAACCTTCTTCATAAGTTCCTCGGAGAAAGAATCTATACGTAAAGAGGGCAAGGAAAGGCTCACGTGTGCCTGGTCGGTCCAGGACAATAGTCCATCGGTCAGCTCGCGGAGTCTCGAATAGTCGCTGATAGAAAGCGAGATAAGAGATATTTCGTCATAGCCCGTGTTCTCATAGAGGCAGGCTGCGCTCTTGCATAGTGTTTCGGGCGATTTCTCGCGAACAGGTCTATATACCATTCCCGCCTGGCAGAAACGACAACCACGGATACAGCCACGGTATACCTCAAGGACTATGCGGTCGTGCACAGTCTCTATATACGGCATAATCAGCTTTTCGGGATAGGGAGCGGCATCGAGGTCGGCTACTATCCTCTTTTTGATTTTCTTTGGTACATCGGGGTAAAGAGGCTCGTACTCCTTGAGAGTTCCGTCCTCGTTGTAGTCTACGCGATAGAGCGAGGGAATGTAAACACCCTCTATGTGTGATGCCTCGCGCAGGAATGCAGAACGGGTATAGGTGCCCTCGTCCTTCATCTTGTTGTAAAGGCGGCAAATCTCGAGCAGTACCTCCTCGCCCTCGCCTATGTTAATAAGGTCGAAGAACTCGGCAACAGGCTCGGAGTTAAATACACAAGGACCTCCTGCTATTATAATAGGGGTGTCCTCGCTTCTATCCTTTGCCCAAATCGGGAAGCCTGCAAGACGGAGCATTTGAAGTGCGGTGGTGTAGCACAGCTCGTACTGCAAGGAAAAGGCTACCATATCGAAGCTCGAGAGAGCATCACCGCTCTCTACCGCGGTAAGAGGAATAGAATACTCCTCCATTTTAGCCTTCATATCCTCCCAGGGAGCATATACGCGCTCGCACCAGATATCCTTATCACGGTTTAGTACATCGTAGAGGATACGGACACCCAGGTTGGACATTCCTATCTCGTAGGTGTCGGGGAAGCAAAAGGCAAAGCGACATTTTACCTCGTTTTTATCCTTTACAGTACGGTTATACTCACCGCCTATGTATCTACCCGGCTTACTAACCGAACGAAGTACCATAGATATGTTTTTTTCTTGTGACATTACTGATTTCCTTTTTCTTTCTTTTCTATCCCGAAGCGTATTTTACTTCTGATATAGAGTACCAGGCACCAGACCAACTGCCAGGAGGCAAGGGTGGATACCGGTATGATAAACATTTCGCCAAGGGCTATAAGCACACCAAGGGCCGCGCCGACAATCATCGAGATAAGCTCGGTTATCGCCAAGGACACCTGGAAGCCTGTGTACTTGCGTGCAATAACAAGCATATTGAACGCCGCTTCCTTGTCGGAATAGGTGACTATGCCCGAATCTATGCGTCTGTACAGGTGCTCTTCCTTCTGCGGGGGGACATTTTTCTTCATTATACGAATAATGTCATCGCCCGAGGTCAAGAACTTGACAAGGTCACTTGTTATGTTAGGGTCTCTTGTATAGATAAGGGGTACTATCTTATTCTCCTTTAAATAAGGAAGAATCATCGCGAATTCCTCACTGAAGGAGTATCTAATAGAGAATCTAACAAAAATCTGCGAGCCCTCGGCGCCATAGAGAAGCCTTGTAGATGTGTGTAGAGATGCAGAGTTTGTCAAATCCTCATCAGGGATTGCGACCCCCTTGCGCTGCATATACTCCAGCGTACCCGCGTATACCCTGCGACCATCAAGCACACCGCTGATGCCATCCTCTTCGATAACTATATTCTTCGCCTGGGCTCCCCCGCGCTCAAGGGCCTGGGAAAAGACGAAGTCGAGAGGACCGCCCACAGCAGAAAATAGGGCGTACATATGCTTCATAGCCTTTGGCATATTTCCTGCGTTGCCGTAGAGGTGGACATTGCGTATAGTAACATCCTCCTCGCCGAATATGTCGGTGTCAAGGTAGGTAAGCACATCTATGGCGGAGGCATCGTAAAGGGCGCGCTCGCCTATAAAGGTAGCATCCTCGCTCTCGGACAAGGAAAGCGCGTGCTTAAGAGGAATCTTGTGAATAAGGGTGGAGAATGTGGGCACTGCCAACATATATACCACCGCAAATGCCTGTGCGCCCCCGGACAGGCCATCGCCGAGGAAGAAGGATACAACCGCGGTGACTATCGCTATACCAAGGGATATAGAGATATTTATAATAGTGTTTATAGAATTTTCGCTGTTTATGTCGTTGTTCTTAAAGAAGCCGGACACAAAGGCGGTGGGAAACAAACGAGCGGTAATCGACTTGTATTCGTCCACAGCACCGTCAAGTGCTATATTTTCTCGAGGTAGTTCCCTGGTCATCTTAAGGTCGATAACATTCTTGGCTGTATTGCGAGAAGCCACACGGAAGCTGACAAACTCCGCCTTTATGCGGTAATAAGATGCAAGAATTGCCATAAACACCTGGATAGCAAAGAGCAGGCCGAGTGTCATATAGTTGCTTATACCACTTAAATAGATTACAACACTATACCCGACAACAAATAAAAGAGAAATTACTATATTTATCTCGGGGAGGACCGTCTTTTTCCAGAGTGACCTTATCACTCTGCCTATCTCGGGAAGAGAGAGAAGGAGAAGACAAAGAACAAAGGGGAAATCTAAAAGAAGCGGTGCATAGGGCAACCTTTCTATACCAAAGAAGGCGGTCGCCTTGATGCCAAAGAAGCCAAGAGCCTCCACCGCTATAAGGCCGACAAGGACCAGAATGCAGGAGAAGAGGCGGACCTTTACCGACAAAAGGCTGTCGAGGAACTTGTCCTTTATCTCGTCGCGCTGGCCGTAGTTGTTAAACTCGCCACGTCTGTCTGTCATATCGTCTGCGCCCTTGGGTAGTATGACAGGTTCGTCCTCGCGCTCGGGGGTAAGTATTTCCTCGTCCAAGGCAGGGTCAGGCATAACATAGGGCTGGTCGGATGGTGTGGAGTCGGTATCGTCCCTGTGTGTAGAAACAGGCTCGTCCGCATTTGATACGGTGGGCTCGGGAGTTGTCTGTTGCTCTGTGGTAGCGAAGATGTTTACAGGTTCGATAACCAGCTCGGGGGTGGTAGAGGTCGTATCCGAGGTATCAACAAGTATGCGTGGAGCGGCGGGTATCTGCGAGGTCTCCTCGGTCTCTTGGCTACCAGCAAACTTAAACACGGTTACGCTCTCGTCGATAGGCTCGCCTATGCGCTGGGGTGTGGTGGTAACTACCACCTTGCTAACATCTCCCTCACGCTCGATTTCAGCAGTGGGGTCAAGCCTGATAGCATCGCTCTCTCTACCAAGGGGAATGGTATCCTCACTATCGGTTTTGGGAAGAGGTCGAGGGTCACCCTTCATACGGTAGTTTTCGCTTACCTCGGTAAAACGAGGGACATAGGTCGCACGAATGCTATACCTATCTTCCACATAGTTTTCGCTTGTATATCTATCGCTTATCTCAAAATTTTCTGGTATGGTAAACTCACCGACAGGCTCGCTGGTAGAAGTGTCTTCCACCTTCGTCTCGGGTATTACCACCTCGGACTCTTCGTCATTAATGATAAGAACGCCGTCCTCCTCGGAAATCTCGAAGGTTAGTGCGGTTTTGGGCACTTCGGGGCCGTCGGTATTTATCAAATCGTTTCTATTTTCGTCCAAATTATGCACCTCCTTTATAGTAGGCTTTAATTTCTTAATAGGTTTAAATTAGTTGTGGCGCTGCTTTGCCACTTCTGCAAAGAGAACTGCACCCGCGCAGGATACGTTCATAGAATTTACTCTTCCGTACATAGGAATAGAGAGAATAAAGTCGCACTTGTCACGCACAAGCTTGGATATGCCCGAGCCCTCGCTACCAAGAACGACAGCTACCGCGCCCTTAAGGTCGGTGCCGTAGTAGGGGGCGCCGTCCATATCTGCGCCGTAAATCCAAAGTCCGCACTCCTTAAGCGCATCTATGGTGGTGGGCAGGTTTGTAACCTTGGCAATTTTCACATGCTCAATAGCGCCAGCCGAAGCCTTTGCCACGGTGGTGGTAAGACCTACCGCTCTGCGCTTGGGTATAATAACTCCGTGGACACCAGCACACTCGGCACTTCTGATTATGGCACCGAGGTTGTGGGGGTCTTCTATACCATCGCATATGACTATAAAGGGAGGTTCGCCACGCTCTTCTGCATAGGACAAAATCTCATCAATAGATGAGTAGTTGCGCTCTGCGGCAATAGCAAGTACACCCTGGTGCTTGCCTCCACCCGACATCTCATCAAGCTTTGCCCTATCGCACTCGAAAATCGGAATACCGCGCTCTGCTGCTATGCCTAAAATAAGGTTGATAGAACCCTCTCTGTCGCCACTCTGGACATAAAGCTTTTCTACATCGCGGCCGCCACCAAGCAGCTCCTTTACCGCATTTCTGCCATAGACGATATTCTCGTCCACTTCTCTGCTTCTATCAAAAGAGCGTCTATCTCCGCCCTTCGCTCTATCCTGGTAAGGGCGAGTGTGTCTATGCCCTCCTCTTTTGTTTTCCATATACAAAGCTCCTAAATATCTTAAACTAAAATTTATAACTATACAGAATACATTATAACATATTATTTTGTCATTGTACATATGTTTTTGTCAAAAAAATAAAAAATCCACCCGACTTGGGTGGATTTTTTGGGGGAAGATTAGCCTTCCTTCTTTGCTGCAAAGCAAACACTGCAATAAACAGGCTTTCCTTCGGTGGGCTTGAAGGGAACCTGGCACTCGTTACCGCACTCTGCACAAACAGCAGCGAACATTTCTCTCTCGCCTCTCTGTGCATTCTTTCTTGCAGCACGGCACTCCTTGCATCTTTGAGGCTTGTTCTCAAAACCTCTCTGTGCATAGAACTCCTGCTCACCTGCTGTGAACACGAAGTCGTTGCCACATTCTTTACACTTCAATGTCTCGTCCTGGTACATCTCTTTTTTTCTTCCTTTTAGGTATTTTTTTCGCCCTTAGACGGATTCCAACCGACGCCTTGGTAAACCAATGTTCTCCCTTAAACTACTTGGGCATATAAACTATGTTGTCATTGCGAATGGGGCCTTAAACCATCACGCAGTTTGCGAATTATACGGGCCTTTGCGTTGTCAACCGACTTTGCGCTCGCACCAAGCGAGGTGGCGATAGCCGAGGTCTTGCCCCCCAAAAGCCAACCGTGAAATACGCTAAATTCGAAGTCGGAAAGCAGGTTGCGAGCAGAGCGAATAAACTCCTCTCGCTCCTCCCTCTTTGCCATAGCATCGGCGATGCTGTATGTGACGGCAATCTTCTCCACGTCAACATCGGCAAGGTTGGTCTCATCCCTGTTGCTTCGACGAATAAAATCATAAAGAGCACGAGTCACGCAAACACGAGCATAAAGTCCAAAGGTGACCTTATCCTGTTCGGTGTTAAAGGTCTTCGCCGCCTTGTACAGCCCGATGCAGGCCTCGGAAAAAGCCTCGTCGGTGCGACCATCAAGGTCAAGGCGGTTTATCGTGGTGTAGAGCATAGGCGAATATCTACCTACAAGAGTATTGAAGGCATAGTTATCGCCCCCGCGAATGCTCGAAAGCAACTCGGCTACTCCCTCGTGATTATATTCTCCCATATACTTCTCCTCATGTATATAATATTATATATTTAATAGAAAGAATTGTCAAGTCGTTTTTAATAAAAAATTTACTATTGTAAAAAAATTCTTACAAAAGATACAGTTTTGATAAACGTATTTTTGTCAATATTCACAAAATAATTGTTATTACGACATAAGTTCCATTCTTCCTGTGACCGAAAACAGAACACCACGGTACACACCGTCGGGCTTTGCCTCATACTTGCTCTTTATCGTTTCTGCCTCGGCGCGAGAATTTACCGTAACAGACACGCTCATTACCTCGCCAAAGCGGTCGAATGCCTCCATGGTAACCTTATACCTTTTGGACTCGGTTTCGGTCACATAGGCATTTATCCTTGCGCCACGGTTGGTGAGCGATATGTGCCCTATCGCCAGGCGGATGCTTCTCTCGCGAAATTCGGGGTCGAGGGTATCATAAAGCGCAGATGCTACAAGCCTACCCTTGTCGGAGATGCCATAATAATGCTCTCCCTCAAATTCGTCGCCCCATACGTGCTCGGACTCCTCTAACTGGCGAAGACATTCGTCGTAATCAAAGGATATTTCGTTGGTGTTTTTACGAACAATTTCGATAAGAGTGGTATGGTCAATAGGCGAGCCAATATTGTCTAAAAGAAAGAGCAAAAACACCTTCATATCAGTTGTGGTGTTTAGTGAAAACTCCTTTTGCTTTTTCATACATTTCCTTTCAGTAGTGAGCAATAACCGTGAAAGCATGCTCTCACGGTTATTACAATATTTTATATTATTGATAGAAATTAGTCTTCCTCATCGAGGTAGGACTCGTAGTTCTTAAGCTGTGTCTTGGTATAGATGAAGTGTCCAAGTCCGTCAACAGCGATGCCAGAAATCTCGGAGCTGACATATACGAAATTCTGGTTGAAGATTATAGGACAAACAGGAGCACTCTCGACAAGGAGCTTCTCAGCCTTAGCAAGAATGTTTGCTCTCTCTTCACCCTGGGACTTGAATGCCTCGGTGATAAGAGCGTTGTACTCTGCGTTGTTCCAGCCAGCGATATTAGCTCTGTTTTGAAGTGCGGTGAAATCTACACCATTGCCACTAAATGCATTTGCAAAGGAGGAAAGACCAACAAAGGCATCCTCGCTGTAAAGCTGCCAATCAAGGGCAAGGACATCAAAATCTCTCTGTCCTGCTGCGGCATTATTAGCAAGCACCTGAATCTCAGAGTCATAAATCTCGGTGCTGTCGGCAAGAGTGGTGAGTATGGAGCCTACCGCCTTGACGGTTACGGTAAATCCAAGCTCGCCCCAAGCAAGAGAAACAAGCTCTGCAATCTTCACACTCTCTTCATCATTGTTTACGGTAAGAGTAATCTTCTTCTCATTAGCGGTGAGGTTAGCACCAGCGATAAGAGCCTTTGCCTCGGTCAAATCCTGTGTGCCGATAAGCGCCTCGGTCGAGCCACCGGAGATGTTAGGAAGGAAGCCGTCTGCTGCTACACCATAGGTAATTGCGTTTACGATAGCGGCTCTGTCAATAGCCAGAGAGAGAGCACGTCTTACGTCGCTGTTGTCAAAGGGAGCCTTCTCGGTGTTGAACACATATGTATAAACAGAGGTAAGGTCGGTTGTGGTAGAGGAGCCCTTGTTTGCCGCTCTGTCAGCAAGAGGAGCATCCTGCATAATGAAGGTGGTCTTGCTCTCGATGTCGGCATAGCTTACGGGAACAGAATCTGCACCGATAGAGAAGGTAGCAACAAGCTGGCCAGGTGTTACGATATTGTCATAATCAACGGTATCAGGGTTTTGCTGATAGCCAACATTTCTTGCAAGGGTGAAGTTACCAAGAATGTTGTCAATGCTCTGCACCTTGAAGGGGCCGTTGAATACCATTGTGTTTATAAGCTTGCTCCAATAAGAGGGGGTGGAATAAACCATATCCTGTCTTACAGGAGAGGTAGCGACAGATGCGAGGTTGCGAAGGAGCTGCTTGTAATCAGCGCCCTTGCGATATGTAATGGTAATCTCGTCATTAGCAGTAGCCTCGACACCTATCTCGTAAATGCTACCGTTACCGCTCTTTACAGCAGCGGCATTTTCGATATCATAGAAAAGTGCAGCGGCGGGGTTCTGGGTATTGGGGTCAAGGATTCTCTCTACCCAAGCGTATACAAAATCGCTTGCCTTAACCTTTATGCCATCCGACCAATAGGATTCGCGAAGTGTGATGACAATCTGTCTCTCCTTCTCATCAACGGTATAACCGGATGCAGCCGCACACTCAAGGCCACCACCGTTGTTTATGCGGAACAGCGGCTCATAGAGGAGCGCGAGAACCTGCTCGGCATTGGAATCAACATAGTATTCGGTAGGGTCAAAGTCAAACACCTGGTTGCCAAGATAGATATCTATCTGTGCACCGTCATCCTTAGGTGCACCGCAGGAAGACAGGATGGCAAGAGAAAGCACCATCATTGCGACCGCTAAAAACAAGCAAAGAATTTTTTTCATATTTCCTCCAGAGGACTGAATATATTTTTATTCTTTATAATTTTAGCACAAATGTATATTATTTGCAATATTAAAATATAATAATGAAAATTTTTGCCTATTTGCACAAAAAACCATTAGCGAAATTGTGAGTTATGTTCGATGGGTGACAATGAATACTTCCCCGGGAGCTGGGTATAATCAAAGAAACAAATTTACCAATATTTAGCTTTTGGGGGATGAAAATGGAAGAAAAATACCACCTTAAAGACTTGCAGGGTCAAAGCGGCCACACAGACCTTGCTATGGAGCGCAGGCGCGCGGACACCGAATGCTCGGGGATAGAATATCGAAGGGAATATGGCAGAATAGGCTATTGGGAAAGAATCAGGGTCACTAACAGCGAGGGTGAAGAGTCGATAGGAAGGCCTATCGGGATATACGACTCGCTGTGTGTCGGTAGGATGGACCGACTGGACGAGGACGAGATAGAGGACTGTGTAGAAGAGGTGGCGAGGACGCTGTGCCGCATCTGTGAAGAGGAAGATATATGCCCAGAAAGAATACTGGTAGTAGGGCTTGGAAACAGAAAGCTTACCCCTGACTCGCTGGGTACAAAGAGCACCGAAAGAGTAAAGCCGACAATGCAGATAAAGAAAGAGGACGAGCTGCTATTTTACTCGCTGGAATGCTCGGAAATTGCTGTTTTGCAGTGCGATGTTTTGGCAAAGAGCGGAATAGATGCACAGGAGCATGTTAGAGCTGTGTGTACAAGGCTCTGCCCCGATATGGTAATCGTAATAGATTCGCTGGCATCTCGCTCGGCGGATAGGCTTGGGACTACTGTGCAAATCTCATCAACCGGAATATGCCCGGGCTCGGGGATTGGGGCATCAAGAGGTAGAATTGACCAATCCACACTCGGTGTGCCTGTTATAGCGATAGGAATGCCAACGGTGATAAACTCGAGAATGCTGGTAAAGGCAAAGGACGAGGTAAGAGCACCAAAGCCCGAGGAAAGCCTTATGGTATGCCCTGTCGCGATTAACGAAATCGTGGTGGGTGCATCAAGAATTATCGCAGGGGGAATAAACCAAGCCTTTGGTCTTGATTGTTAAGGTGCGACTATTGACTTTTACATTTTCAGGTGATACAATAGGAGAAAATGGAGGGATAAATGATGAACCTTGAAGAAAAGCAGATTGAACGAGAGAAAATATTTGACGGAGTTGTGCTTCGCGTAGTAAAAGACAAGGTGGAGCTGCCAAACGGCGAGACTTCATACAGAGAAATCTGTCTACACAATGGTGCGGTCTGTGTTATCCCGATACTCGATGACGGCAGAGTTATAATGGAAAGACAATATAGATATGCGCACGGAAGAGTTTTCTTTGAGATTCCTGCAGGCAAGCTCGATAGCAAGGACGAGCCGCCCCTTGATGCGGTTAAAAGAGAGCTTCGCGAGGAGACGGGTGCTGTAGCAGAAAAGATAACATTCCTCGGCTGTCTTGATACAACCCCCGCCCTGATAGATGAGAAGATTTGGATGTATATGGCAGAGGGTCTTTCCTTTGGAGAAACCGAGCGGGACGAGGATGAATTTATCGAAGTGGAGTATGTACCTCTTACAACGCTTGTGGAAATGGTTATGAATGGCGAAATAAGAGACTCAAAGACTCAAGTCGCCGTGCTTAAGGCAGCGAGAATAAAAGGAATATAAACAATAGTTTACATTACGAGCGAAAAACAAAAGCCAACAATGGTTTACATTGTTGGCTTTTTCTGTTTATAGAATAATGTCTTCCAAAGCAAGCTTTGGGACATGGTGGACATCGTTTTCGTCCCTGTAATACCGAAGGGAATCGGTGGCTGTCTCTATAACAACCTCTTCACCGGGGTAGCCAAGGGAAATAACAAGAACGGGTGTATATCCCTCTTTAGCCAATACCCGTGTTAAATTTTCGGCATTAAAACTGCGGAACATACAATATCCTATGCCCTTCTCTCTTGCAGATAGAGCTATTGCCTCGGCGACTATGCCACAGTCAATGGCAAGGTTGGTATCAGGGTCGGTTTTAGTCATCAAAACCAGGTATGCCACAGGTCTCTCTCCCACATCGGGATGCACCCAAGGACGCAGATAGGCGGCGAATGACAGGGTGTCAAAAACACCGTCACACAGACTGTCATCCACAATAGCAACCCTCACCCTTTGGAGGTTCGCGGCACTTGGACAATATCTTACCGACTCTACTATATCCATAAGTGTGGACCTTTCAATCTTCCTACTCTCGTCATAGCGACGAACAGAGCGAGTTTGCTTTAGCAAATCCTTTAGCATATCCACCTCTTAATATACAAAGTCGAACTCGAAATCGTATATATTTACAGTGTCGCCCTCTTCTATACCAAGCTCGCGGAGCTTGTCAAAGACTCCGTTGCGGTTGAGAACACGCTGGAAGAAGTTTAGCGACTCGTAGTCCGAGAAGTTTATCTGTCCCATAAAGTTGTAGAGCCATTCGCCCTCGACATAATACTTGCCGTTTTCCTTGCGATAGAAGGTATCGCGAACACCCTGGGAGTTGTTAAGAGCCTCTTCCTCAGCGCTATACTCGGTTTCGTATATAGTTAGAGGGGGAAGGTCCTTCAGCCTCTCTATGGTGACTCTTACAAGCTCGTCAAGATTTTCGCCTGTGAATGCAGATACATATACCACTTCTCTGCCCTTTTCACGGCATTTTGCTTCAAATCGCTCGATTATGTCGCTATCTTTGTCGACAGAATCCATCTTGTTTGCGACCATAATCTGCGGACGAGTGGCAAGCTCCGGAGAGTATCTCTCAAGCTCGGTATCTATCTTGTCTATATCGTCAATAGGGTCTCTGCCGTCTGTACCTGCCAGGTCTACAACGTGCAAAAGAAGGCGGCATCTATCTACGTGGCGCAAAAATGCGTGGCCAAGACCAACTCCCTCGCTCGCGCCCTCGATAAGTCCGGGGATATCAGCGGCGAGGAAGCCCTTGCCCTCTCCGATATTTACAACACCGAGGTTGGGGGATAGGGTGGTAAACTGATAGTTTGCAATCTTGGGCTTGGCAGAGGATATTTCGGAAAGTATAGAGGACTTGCCCACATTGGGGAAGCCTATCAGACCGACCTCGGCAAGCATCTTCAGTTCAAGGAGGACTTCTCTCTCCTCGCCCTTGGTACCATTCTTGGCAAATCTGGGGATTTGTCTTGTGGGGGTAGCGAAGTGACGGTTGCCCCATCCACCTCTACCGCCACGGCAGAGCACATATTCGTCGGCATTTGCCATATCGAAAATCACCTTGCCGGTTGCAGGGTCCTTGATAAGAGTGCCACGGGGGACGAGAATGATAACATCCTCGCCGTTTTTGCCATGCATCTTGCTACCCTTGCCGTTTTCGCCAGGCTGTGCGACAAATTTACGCTTGTATCTAAAAGCGAGAAGGGTGTTGGAGCCCTCGTCCACCTTGAAGATGATGCTTCCGCCTCTGCCTCCGTCACCACCGTCAGGTCCACCTGCGGCAACATATTTTTCTCTGTGGAAGGATACGGCACCGTTTCCGCCGTCTCCCGCCTTAACATAAATTTTTATATTATCTATAAACATTTTGACCTCCTTATGCTCCGGTCGAATCGTCCCCGCGCTGTCTTATAACCATACGAATAGGTGTACCATTAAAGCCAAAGGTATCTCTAAGACAGTTTTCAAGATAGCGTCTATATGAATAGTGGAACAACTCTTCGCTGTTGCAGAAAATTACAAAGGTAGGCGGTGCAACAGAAGCCTGAGTCATATAGTAAATTTTAAGTCTCTTGCCCTTGTCCGAGGGGGGCTGTACTCTCGTGGTAGCATCGCTCAAAAGGTCGTTTAGCATTCCCGTAGTTATACGCTTGTGCGACTGGGCGTAGACCTCGTTTATCATCTTATAGATGTTGGCGCATCTCTGTCCTGTCAGGGCAGAAACATAGATGATAGGAGCATATGTCATATATGCAAGAGATGTTCTTATGCGTTGGTTAAACTGATTTACGGTATTGTTATCCTTCTCGATAGTATCCCATTTGTTGATAACAATGATAACCGCCTTGCCTGCCTCGTGGGCGAGTCCTGCAATCTTCTCGTCCTGGTCGGTGACACCGTCCTGGGCATCTATTATAAGAAGACATACATCTGCCCTCTCAACCGCCATATTTGCACGGATAACGCTGAACTTCTCTATTCTATCCTCTACCTTGGAGTGACGTCTTATACCAGCGGTATCGATAAAGTTGAAGATTCCGTGCTCGTTCTCAATCCTTGTGTCGGTGGCATCTCTGGTTGTGCCTGCGATGTCAGAAACTATAACTCTCTCCTCGCCGCACATACGGTTGATGATAGAGGACTTACCTGCGTTGGGCTTGCCTATTACGGCAACATTTATTACACCCTCGTCATCCTCATCCTCGTCCTCGGCAGGGCATTCCTCAAGAACAGCATCAAGCAAGTCGCCTGTACCCGAACCGTGAAGAGAGGAAAGCGCGATGGGCTCACGCTCAAAGCCGAGCTCGTAGAACTCGTAGAACTCAAAGGGAACGTCACCTACTCTGTCAATTTTGTTTACGCAGAGGACAATTGGCTTGCCAGAACGCTTTAGCATGATAGCAATATCGCGGTCATCGGCAACAAGTCCTGCACGAATATCGCACATAAAGATTATTACGTCGGCGCTTGCTACCGCTATCTCTGCCTGCATACGCATCTGTTTTAGTATGGTATCGTCTGTTTTAGGCTCTATACCACCGGTATCGATGAGGATAAATCTGCGGTCATTCCATTCTGCCTCGGCATAGATACGGTCACGAGTGACACCGGGAGTGTCCTCGACTATCGAACGACGCTCGCCTATAAGCTTATTAAATAATGTGCTTTTGCCGACATTGGGTCTGCCGACAATGGCAACAATAGGTTTTGGCATAATACACCTCCTAATTTAATTTTCAACTCCGAAGAGAGCCTCGAAGAATTGATAACCGTCCGAGCTCACTCTGCGAATAGCTATACCACCGAGCGAGTCGGATAATTCTCTAGCTGTCATTCCGCAAAGGAATAGGTCATCGCCGTGTCTTAAGCAATTTTCCGGCAGGAGAAGTTCATCCCCGAGGTGGGTTCCACGAAGTCCCTCAAGAATGTCTATACCAGTCAAAAGCCCTGAAACGGTGACGCTCTGTCCGAAGAATTTATTTTTAATACATACTGTGTTTACTTTAAGTTTTGGGTTTATCGCTTCTGCTCTTTTTGCAAAGTCCTTTATCATAGGGTAAGAGGCAACACCGGTTACAACAGTAACCTCCCTCGGCTTGTCCATTCCTACCATATACTCCACATCTCCCTCTGCCATGTCGAACTCGTCAGAGAATGAGCGAAGCATTCCCACACCGTTTTCTATCTGTGGGTAATCCTCGTAATACTCGGTAGGTGGCAAGGGGCGAGATGCCTTCAAATAGAACTCATCTGCGGCATAGAAAACTCTTGTGCCGTGTTTTTTTATCATCTCTTTGCCAAAGGAATCGATTATATCTATGACCTCGCCTGCCTCGGTGGGAGTGAAGTCACAGAGGGGGTAAAGTCCCTCTCTGTGCTTTGTAAGTCCCGCGGGGACTATCGCCACGCTGGACAAGGCTGGGTAATAGCGGGAAAGGTCGGTAAGACTACGGCGAAGCTCCTCACCGTCATTTACACCACGGCAAAGGACTATCTGTCCACACATAGAGAGCCCCGCAGAAAGAAAATCGTCAAGGTAGCGAAGCACATCGCCCGC
>JAZSMN010000103.1:0-2120 GCA_045535925.1 Eubacteriales bacterium | reverse complement strand
TCAAAATCTTAATAGGTGGCTTTTTTACCTGAAATTTCATAATAAAATCGTCACCTATATAGTTTACAACCAACAAAATCCGCACCCCTCGGGGTGCGGATTTCTTATTATATTTATTTCAAAGCCAGCACTTAATTATCTTTTCTCTTTTTCCATAGTAGTCCTCCTTGAAACTTCCTTGATTAAGACGATAATAGAGAACAATTACTAAACTTTGACATTATATCACACCAACCGAGCCTCAAAAAACACCAATCCAAAAATCATTGAATTGACAAGCGGTCAAAAAGATGATAAAATGTATCTATCCAAAAGGAAAGAGGAATAGATAAGTGCGAAGAATACTGCTTTCTATTATTAGCATATTACTACTCATTAGCGTGCTCGCGTCTTGTGGTGTGTTTCCCGGTACAGACAATACACCCACCAGCGTCACTATAAAGGATTATACACGTGTAGAACTGGTTGTCGGTCAAACGCTCCAGCTAGAGCTTGTCGAACAGGGCATAACCGTTATTTGGTCCGCCTCCAGTGATGCTGTCACGGTAAGCCAAGACGGACTTGTTACAGCAGTCCGAGAGGGAAAGTCGGCTGTCACCGCCACCCTGGGAGACAAGTCGGATATAATTATGGTAGAGGTGGTGCTCGCGCCCACCGAAAAGCCCGACATCAACGATGATACGCACAAGCCTGCCAGTAGCTATGCAGAGGCTATCGAGCGTTCGAAACAGGGAATCCCCTCTGGCTACCTCACAGTACCCGACCAGGCCCCTATAATATCCGAATATAGACCCATGCAAAACGGCAAATATATCCGTAACACGGGGTCTGGCTTTATAGACGAAAACACCTATATGGTAGTTGACGCCTACGGTAACGAGGTCTTCCGAGTCTACCGCGGTGGTGGATACATAACCTTGGAGGAGGTAGCCGCCTATGTTTTCGCCTTTGGTGACGTACCCGCAAATTATGTGGCGAGCAAAAGCACCGAGCCCGAGAACAGTATCTGGGGTGAATATCTTCGCCTAAACCACACCAAATTTAGCGGCAATACCCAAAAATATCCCTACGAGCCCGTACTCCCCAATATCAGCGGATGCGGAGGCGACCTCAATTACTACGAGATAGACATTGGTACGACGGGTACCGATTGCGACCCTGCCTACTCGGTAAGGATATACAACGACGGCGAGCGAATTACCAGAGGTGCGGCACGCATCGTTTATGGCAAGTATGACATTGACGGCGACGGTGTGTACGAGTTTGGCGAGCATCACGTCTTCTATACCTACAACCACTACAATGATTTCCAGGAATACCTAAACTATTATGGTGGCTGGGGCGAGATGTTTGGCAACATAACAGGCGGAGGCACCCTTTCTAGCAAATATGATTGTAGCCCCACCGACTATGTTATGGTGGTCTGGGCAGAGCTTCCCACAGTAACAAGCGTCACCGCCATATTCTTCTTCGATCTCAAAAGATACTTATGCCTCTTTGTATAAACAAAAAATCCCGACATCGTCGGGATTTTTATTGTTTTATTTTCTACTTGTCAATTCTTCAAACACACTCATATTTGTGCGAGTGGGCGACAGGGGGGTTATCGAGATATCTCCACGGCGAACGGTGAGTATATCAGAGGTGGGATCTGTGCCAAGGTCCTTGGCAATCTCTCCGCTCTGGACATAGAGTTGACCCTCTTTATGCACGAAGCTGTCCGAGTAGTACATACCGCCCTGGCGAGTGAATGCCTGTCAATCCCTTCGGGAAAGCCTGATGCAGGTGTATGATATGGAACGGCTGCTTTCCAAAGTTTCCTATCGTTCCCTGAATGGGCGGGATTGCCTTTCCCTTCTGCGCTCTTTGGAGGCTGCCCCAGAAATTATAGAACAGCTTTCCACCATCACCGGCGATTCCCTTTCTTTCCTGCATACGCTGCTTGATCCCCTGCCGGAGCTTGCGGATCTGCTTCGCCGTGCCATTTCCCCGGATGCGCCCCTTCTGCTTTCCGATGGCGGGGTGATCCGTGCCGGGTATAATAAGGAATTGGATGAACTGCGCCTGGCCTCCACCGAGGGCAAAAACTGGCTTTTGCAATTGGAAGCCCGGGAAAGAGA
>JAZSMN010000153.1:0-5729 GCA_045535925.1 Eubacteriales bacterium | reverse complement strand
AGGACTCGTATATAGCAAGATACTTGTTATAGCAAATGCCTGCAATAGAATCAAAGAGGTCGCGAGCCTCCTTAGTCAAGCCATTAAGGGTAGTTGCAAGTGCCTGCATTTGTGCCTCAAATGCCTTAACTGCATCATCTCTAAAGCCGATAACTGCACACTTTTCCATAGCAACAAACAGCTGTACAAGGGCATTTCTTGCCTCACCCTCAAAGGTGTTTGCGGTATAGAATGCCATAAGGGTAGAGAGCATATTGTAGCTTCTGGTAGAGTAGTCATAGACATACGTATACTCTCTGGTTACATTGTCCTCCGCAAGAGTGCCATCATAATCGCCGTAGTAGAAGTTAAGCGAGCAAAGGAACTGATACATTTCGCTAGGAGTGAGCTTTGCCATAGCCTCAATTAGAGAGATAAACTTATCGTTATACTCTTCAAGGTTAGAGGTGTTGATTTTGCCCTTCATAGTCAGATTGACAAGATCCAAATAGATATCCCACAGATCTGCCGCCGCCACAGAGTCGGTGATAGTATAGGTGAGGAAGTAGTAGCCGAGAGCGTTGGGATCCTGCATGAAGCGATAAATCATGCTGCCGCCACCGATAAACTCATAGATGTCTCTGTAAAGCTTGTTTTCGTGATTCTTGATTTCTTCTGCTCTTGTAAGAGCCTGCTCATAATAGTACATGAACATTGTTATATCACGAAGATAAACGCCCTCTTCTATATCTTGAGCAAAGGTAAGAAGCTCAGAAGCTCCGTAGCTTACCGACATATACCATTCTTGAATATATGTAGGAAGGGGAAGGAGAAGTCCCTGTTGGCTGTTGATAGACTCAATAAACTCCTCGTGCTTGTCTTCATTGTTAAGGTAATATGCAAATATTATCTCAAAATAATCGTCATTAGTTCTCCAAGAAGAAATCGATCTATAAACCGAGTTGAAGGTATGACCAACATACTTGGAGGAGGTAATAATAGACACAGCTTCTTCAATGTAGTTAGCATAGTTGTTGAGAGAATCGACAGTCCACTCCTCGTCAGGGATAGTCGAGAGAATATCCGAAACATTGAGCATATAGGTGAACAGATCAGCATAGAAATCAAGTTCCTCTTCCGAGGGGGACTTGATATAGTCCTTGATTGTTACATCCTTGTTTTCGCCATCTACAACCTCGCTGAAGAGATAAACATCATCAAACTCATCCTTCATATAGTTGAGAGTAGCGGCATAAATATTGAAGTTGTCGTCCGAGTCACCAAAGCCTATCATATCCGCCTTGAGGTTATCATAGCTCTTGGCATTTATGAGCAGGTTTCCTGTCTCCTCATCGACTCTAAAGGTGTTGCTAAACTTGCCAGATGCCTCAATAAATGCATTATATACACAGAATGCTGCAGGGCGCATAACCGCAATGACATCTTCTTCACTAATGAGAGCCTTTCTGGTGTTTGTCAGCTTGAAGTATTGGTTAGCAGCATTTACCGCAATAGCAGCAAGGTCAGAATCAATGTTTGGCTCTCTGCCATCTATAATTACATCCTTAAGTGCCTTTGCCGCATCCAAAACGACAGATACATTGCTATAACGGATAGTAACACCAAGTTGATCGCTATATCCTGCATAGGTGAAGGTTACAGTTTGTTCAACAGTCTTGTTATCCGCATTTGCCAACCAAGGCTTAAAGCCGGTATACATATCAGGTGTAATCTGTACATAACTTACTACACCGGTTTCTGCCGCTTTAACGATGAAGTATCCACCCGAGGTATTAAGGGCGGTTTCGTGGCTTTCGTAAACTATTTTGCTGGGTTTAACGAGGGAGATATCGGTAGGTGTGTATACCTTTACAGTAAAGGACACCTCGTATATGTTTCCTGCCTTGTCGTTATATTCTAGAGTGATGATAGCATCGCCCGCCTTAGAGCTATCAAAGCTCTTGAAGCTAATAAATTCGCTATCAAGATTTACAGTGGTGGACTTGCCGTTATCATCGTATATCTTTATGCGACCTTGGCTGTTATCAAATCTATCGTCTATGAAATATTCAGGCTTAAAGTCTTCTGCCATCGCGCGAGCAACAACAGTAACCTCGAAGGTGGTAGTGCAGTTATTGTAAGAGACTGTTACGGTCTGTTTACCTGTTTGAGCATTATTATATCCCGAAATGCTAACGCCCTCTGCACTTAATGGAATAGCACTTTCTTCATTATCAGTAATTACAGTTAATATACCAGATGACAGGTCTAGATCCTGACCTACAACATAGGTTGTGCGGGGCATATCATTCTGCTTAATGGTAATACCGGTGGTCTTAGGACCACATCCTGACAATATGAAAATTGTGAGGATTAGAAGAAAAGCAAGGGATAAAAATATTTTCTTAAAATTGTTGTTCATTTTTATCATCCTATCTTAATTTGAATTTGTTTCTTTGATTTCCCAAACTGTATAGAGTGTAGTGCCCAGAGGGATTTTGTCCATTTGGTCGACAGTATACTGAGCCGCTGTATTAGGAGCGGTAGCAAATCCTACAAAATCATAACCCAATTTTACAGGCGAGGTCATCTCGTCTATGTACGAGAGGTTGTCAGGATTCTTTTCGTGTAAAACAAAGGATACAAGATACGATTTGTCGGGGGAAAGCACACAGTTTGTTATAACTATTGCATAGGAAGAATTCCAGCGAGCGTGCCATTCCTTAGATGCATCGCCATCAACATAGATGATAGCATTTACTGCACCATAGAATGCGTGTGCCGAGATGGTTTCTACGCTTGCGGGCAGGACTATCGATTTTACTCTTGCCATACCACGGAAGGCGTGTGTGCCAATGCTCTTTACACTCGAGGGGATCGTCAGGGACTGAAGATATTCAGCACCAAAGAAAGCAAAGTTTCCAATTTCTCTCACAGAATTTCCAAGATCAAGCGTTTTAAGAGAGGTGCATCCACGGAAAGCATAGTTGCCGATGCGTACTATATTCTCTGGGATTTCAAGATTCTCAAGAAGAGTACAGTTGTAGAAGGTATAGTCAGGTATTTCGGTTATTCCTGCACCGATGACAACGCTCTTTATACCCTCGCACTTGTAGAAGACTCTCTTGCCAAGGTAGGTCACACTGTCAGGTATAACCACACTTTGGATGCTAGAGCAACCATAGAATGCTTTGTCACCAATGCTCTGTACACCGCTATTCATAGTAAACGAGCCGGGGATCTTGGGTTCGCTTTCCTCTTCGGGGACTATTGTTGCACCGATATTGTAACAGCCATAGAAAGCATAAGGCGAAATAGTCTTTACACTTTCAGGAATAGTCAAGGAATATATACTGGTACAGCCATAGAATGCCGAGCGACCGATATATTCGGTTTGACTTGGTATAACCAAGTGCATGTCATCCTCGCCAAATATAGCACAGTAACTACCATAGAAGGCATAGTCACCGATGCTCTTGAGGTTTGCAGGAAGACGCACAGTTACCGGTATACCAAAAGCAGTCACCTTATAGAATGCACCACGGCCGATATATTCCACAGAGTCGGGAATATCTATACCATATATACTATTATTTGTTTGTAACAGAGGTGCCTTGCTAAAGGCATAGTTTGCTATACCAATAGTTCCTCTTTCGATGCCTATCTTGTCAAGGGCGTTTTGCGAGGAGTTAAGTCCAACCGCCCATTTTCCAATATACAAAACACCGTTTTTCGGTGTAGCTCCAGCACCATTAAATGCACCGACACCGATAGTCCTTAAGCTTTCGGGAAGGGGAATGTTTTTATCGAGGAGCTTTTTGCACTGCGAGAATGCATAATCACCTATTGTTACAAGCTTGTTGCCAAGAGTGATTCTTGAAAGCTCGCTACAATTTTTAAAGGCGTAGCTGCCAATAGAGATAAGCTCGTTTCCAAATATCGCCATCTGAAGCTTGGAGCATCCGTAGAATGCATTGTCGCAAATATACTTGACATCAGGAAGATTTATTTCCAACAGCTGCTTGCACTTAGCAAAAGCACCATTTGCAACACCATAAATACCCGTAGGCACAGTAATCTTAGTAGCAGAGGTGTCCTTGAGTAGAATATACCAATTTCCAACGATAAGGCTCTCGGTAGCATCCTCTAAGAGCTTTGTGTTAAGGAAGACTCCACTTCCTATGTAGTTAAGCGAGCCACCAAGAGTTACGCTCTCGAGTATGTCGCAATATCTGAATGCATAGGAGTCAATGCTTGTACAGGATTCGGGGATTGTGATAGATGCCATGCTATCACAGTTACCAAAGGCGTATTCGCCTATCATTTCTAGCGACTGACCAAGCTCAAACTTGGTGCTTGTAACACAGTTGTAGAATGCATAGGGCTCGATAGTCTTAACACCGTTACCAAGCTTTACTTCGGTCATAGCCGAGCAGTCGGAGAATGCATATTCTCCTACGCGAGTAAGGGTGTCAGGGAGTATAGCCTTAGAAAGCTTCTCACAGTTAGAGAAGGCGTAGATGCCTATCGACTGTGTCGCATTTCCAAAGGTCACTTCTTTAAGCTCCGAGCACCGCCAGAAAATGTAATCGGGTATATCAACAACAGAATCAGGGAATACAAATCTCTCCAGCTTATTACAGTTCTGGAAGCAACGCTCGCCGATTTCTACAACGCTCGAGGAGAGCTTAATAGAGCTAAGCTCTGTGCATCTTGCAAAAGCGCTTGCACCGATAGACTTAACATACTTACCGACGGTAAAGGATGTAACCTTGCTGCCTGAAAAGGCATTGTCCGCTATGGAGGTGACAGGTCTGCCCCTGTACTCGTCTTCCATTACAATGTCACCAGAGGCAGTGCCGATGCCTATCAGCTCATACTCTGTGCCATTATTAATAAGCTTGTACTTAAGACCGGTCTCTTCATTTCTCTTAAACTCGTATGAGGTCCAGCCGGAGTCATTAGAGTCGTTGCCGTTGCCGTTTGCTTTTATCTGTATTTCATATACGCCAGGCTTCAGATATTCAAGCGAGTAGCTATTTTGCTTGCTTGTCTTTGGGAAGTCCTGACCTTTTACACTTACAGTGTACCCGGTAGCACCGAGTACCCTATCCCAGGAGATTACAAGGGTGTCGGTGTTGAGCTTAATGTTTTTGATTTCGCCTACTCTGTTAGAGCAAGAAGCCAAAGAAACAAGGCAAAATGCAAGGAGAAATATTGATACTAAAGTAATTATTATTTTCTTCATTTATACCTTCCTTCCGCCTCTTTTCTCTCGCGTATTATTTCGTGAGGCCACTTCCACTTGAACTTGCGGGCCGCAATATCAAGAAGGAGTAGTGCGAGTGCTATGATAATAAATGCGATTTTAGGATTGATTATATGGTGAATGTACTTAACAGCATTTTCGAATACTTCGATAGGGTCTTCTAGCACAGCACCGTGACCGTATGTTGCAAGATCGTTTATTAGAAGCTCTGCCTCTTTTTCATCATAGAACAGATCATATTCCTTTGAGTAAGAGAGCGCCTTATAGGTTGTAGTGCTTGCAATAAGAGTTCCGTCCTCTTCCTTCTTCTCAACTATAATAGTGTGAAGACCAGGGGTTCTTACCGAGAAAGATATTCTCGAATAGGTGCCTGTTCTCGAAGCGGTAAAAGTTTGCACCTCTTCCTCGCCACCCTCTGCCGCAGGGCTCTTTATTGTAAGCTCGATATACTGTCCTTCTTCAAAATCAATAAAAATGCTTG
>JAZSMN010000199.1:0-2564 GCA_045535925.1 Eubacteriales bacterium | reverse complement strand
GAGGGCGAGGGCATCAGGACCACATAGGACTCGTCGGCAAACTCGGGCACAATTTTGTCCCCAAGAAGAATGTCGCAAAGTTCGTATCCAGTCAGACCAAACAAAGAGGCATCGAGGGTGATTTTAAGCGGCTCGCTCTTAAGAGCGGGAGTACCGTTTTTCTCGAGCTCTGCCTTTACCCTTTCCACTCTCTTTACACATTCTGCAAGCCTGTCGCGGTAGTCGGTCGCAAGGCTCTTGTTACAGAGGTCGAGGGACTGGAGAATAAGGTAAGAGGGGCTTGTCGATGCAAAGAGCGAGAAAGCATCTCTAATATATGGGGCATATCTCTGCCACTCTCTAGATAGGTGCAGATAAGCGCCACCCGTCAAAACAGGCAGGGTCTTGTGTGCCGAGTCGGTGCACATAGCGGCTCCGAGCGAGATGGGGTGCATGGTCTTGTCCAAAAAGGCAAGATAGGCACCGTGCGCGTTATCTACAAGCAGGGGGATATCATACTCTTTTAACACCTCGCTTATCCCCTCTATATCGGCTATGTTGCCAAGATAGTCGGGCGAGGTAAGATATACGGCAAAGGGGAGATTTTGCATCTTGCCAATGGCCTCGCAAACCCCATCCTTGGTGTAGGTACCACCGAGGTAGTAGCTCTCGGTCTCGGGGTACATCCACTCCACCTCTATACCGAGGAGCGCAAGAGAGTACAAAAAGGACTTGTGCGCGTTCCTTGCGGCAAGAATGACGGGGGGCGTGTCACTTTTTCGCCCCTTCAAAGCCGCTGTAAGCATAGCACGAATGGCGAGTGAAGAGCCCTCGGTAGAGTAGTATGTGTGAAGGGTGTCAAAGAGGAGTGACGCATTGTCCTCGCTCTCTTTTATAATCCCCGATGGCGAATAAAGCACGTCCGCACCACCCACCTCGGTTATATCCCTCTCTTCGCATCCAAGAGGGCCTCTGCCCTTATGCCCGGGCATATGCAGGCGAGTAAAACCACGGTCTATGTATTCGCTGACAAAGTTGTATATCGGTGTACTTATGTCTTTCATTCTTCTGTCTCGGCAACCTGCATCATCACCGCGCACTCTATTCTCTTCTTAAACAGCTCGCATCCGTAGGCATAGACACCGCCGATGCTACCGGTAGAGTGATATGCGTTTGCGGCACATCCACCCGAGCAATAGAGCTTTGCCCAACAGTCGCGGCACTCGGGACGAGAGTAGGAGTTACAACCACGGAACTCGTCCTGTACAGAGGTGTTGGTCACGCCGTCCCAAATGTTGCCAAGCGAATACTTGGGGTCACCAACAAACTGGTGGCAGGGGAAGAGCTCGCCCCAGGGGGTAACAGCCATATACTCTGTACCAGAGCCGCGTCCGGCTATTCTCTTGTAGTTACAAGGACCGCTTTTAAGGTCAAGCATATAGTGATAGAAGGTAAAGGGTCTTCCCTCCTTCTTTCTCTTAAGCATCTCCTTCGCCAAAATCTCATACTGCTCGAAGAGTAAGGGAAGATCCTCCTCGGTGAGCGCGTAAGGATCGGTGGGGGGACAAACAACAGGCTCCATACTAAGCTCGGTAAATCCGAGGTCCGCCATATGAAACAGGTCAGAGGTAAAATCTACATTATTGTGGGTAAAGGTGCCACGAACATAGTAGCCCTTGCCACCGCGGGACTCGACAAGCTTTTGGAACAGGGGGACAACCTTGTCATAGCTTCCCTCGCCACCATAGGTGCGACGGAAGTGGTCGTGTACATCCTTTCGTCCATCAAGGCTTAAGACTACGTTGCTCATCTCTTTGTTGCAGAACTCTATAACCTCGTCATCGATAAGCAAGCCGTTGGTGGTAAGGGTAAAGCGGAAGTTCTTGTTGTACTGTCCCTCGATGCTTCTTGCATAGGCAACAAGCTGCTTAACCACATCCCAGTTCATAAGAGGCTCGCCGCCAAAGAAGTCGACCTCAAGATTTCGACGAGTACCGGAATTGGCAATAAGGAAGTCGAAAGCCGCCTTACCAACCTCAAAGCTCATAAGCGCCCTGTCACCGTGGTACTTGCCCTGGCTGGCAAAGCAGTAGGAGCAGTTGAGGTTGCAGGTATGGGCAACGTGCAGGCAAAGAGCCTTTACCACCTTGCTGTTGTTGTTCTTGTATTCTCTTGCAAGTCCCTCGTAGACATCCTCGCTAAAGAGCTTGCCTGCCGAGATGAGGCTCTCGATATCGTCGATGCACTCGTTTATATCCTCTTCGGTAACATCGTCAAGGTGACCGTATTTTGCCATAATTTCGCTAACTATTTCCTCGCGAGTGTGACATTCATACATAGCGATAATGTCGTAAGCTACCTCGTCGACAGTATGTACCGAGCCGCTTGCAGTATCAAGGACAATGTTATAACCATTTAGTTTATATTGATGAACCATTTTGCATTCTCTCTTTCATTTTACCCTAAACATTTATAAAGGGTTGTCACCGCGGTAACAACCCTTTTCGAAAATCCGATATATTACTTACGGTTTTCGCACTGCTGATTTGCAACACCGCAAGAGGTCTTGCAAGCAGACTGGCAGG
>JAZSMN010000155.1:0-21270 GCA_045535925.1 Eubacteriales bacterium | reverse complement strand
TAGCGCTCACCCTTATCTCGGGTGTTATGCCTGCAAGAAGTGCTGCAAGAAAGGACCCCGTTGTTGCACTGCGCACAGAATAAGTAAACATTTGTTTTCATTTAAGGCAGGACAAGAAAACCTTGTCCTGCCTTTTTCTTTGCACGGGGTTGGGTGTTGCGCCCAAAATCCAAGAATTTACGGGGCACGAACACTGTCAAAATTAGTTATGGGCGCAGCCCTGTACCACTACTAAGATAGAGGCAAGCACAATTTTGAAATTGGTCCTTGCACACACCGCTACCATGACATAGAGTGATGGGTGGCATACGGGTAGTTATTGACAAGAGTATTATAATATGATAAAATATAAGTGCTCAGGAGTTGGAGCTTTTTAATATAAAAGCCCCAAAAAAGCAAAGCCAAAATTTAAAAGGCCAAAAATACAACTAATAGATAATCGAACGAAAAAATGAAAAACACCTATACTATATTAAATCGCATCTGGCTCGCCTATGTTTTTGGGGTGGTTGCCTTTATCATTTTGCTTATAACATTCTTTATAACAGACAGGCCTATGTGGGGCTGGATAAGCCTTGCCTGCTCCTTGCTTTTTATCCTGTCGGCGCTTATTACTCCCGCCGTATATCGGGTAGATAAAGACGGGATAAGCATCTATTACCCGCCCTTTGCAAGAGAGCACTACCTTTGGAAAAAGGTGGACTCTGTATGTATGGACTACGACCTTGCTATCCCTTATGTTTTTGACTATATCTTCATTCTTGGCGAGCAGGACGATGCTCCAGCATTCTTCAAGGAGGGCAAAATTCCTTATTCTAAAAGAGCGACAAGAATCATAGAGGAATGCTCCCGGAAGAAGATTTTGGGTGCTATCCCCGATAGTGTCAAGGGGATGGGACAAAGATACAGAGCCAAGCTGGAGTACCACTCTGCCCCTGTGATAGACGAGGCACAGGCGGGCGAAAGAGAGGCTCGCCGTATTGTTCGAGAGGCGGTAAAGAACTCGCCCATCCCCCTCGAGGTCGAGTATAGCTACATCACCTTTGATGGTCAGAGGAGGGCTCGACCAAACATAGACTACACCTACTCTGTGTGCATTTGCGACAGCGAAAGCGGTAAAATAATCTATTCGGCAAGCCTGCTGTCCGTCAAGCTTAAGAAAAATGTCCTTCGCAGAGAGCCCATAGACAAAGAGACCCTCACCGAGGGAATAAAAAAGGCCTTGGCTGATAACCAAGGAAACTAAAAACATAGACAATGACAAAGCGGCTTCGGCTATGCCGAGGTCGCCCTTTTAAGGAGGATAAATGAACAGATCAAAGGGCTCGTTTTGGAACATAGGCTGCTGCCTTGGGGGTATATTGCTCTCGCCTATATTTCTCGTAATTTTGGTGCTTTATATTTGCTACACCCCCATTGATTTTATCATCTATATGCGCTCGGAGTATCGACGCAAAACAGGACAAAAATATGTTTGGCTCGTCAGTACATCGAGGGTGTTCAAGCTCTTTACTCTTATTGACAAAAACAACCTCGACATCAGGTACTACCCCATTCCAAACACGTCCTCCGGCTCGGGATACCTTATTACAGGTGACAGCTTTATTGACTTTGACAGCTTTGTATTCCTCGGCGAGGATGGAGACTGGTATATAAATGTGGAAAACACAGACCAAAAGCTTGGCGCGGTAGAGGAGATTACCCTCTCGACCTTTGAAAAGGAACACGGATTTAGACCCCGTCGCGTTGTATACCTAATAGATGAAGGCGACATAGGCGAGGCTGGGCATCTTGAAAAGGCAAGGGATGAAAAGCGCTTCTTCCTTTATAACAAAAAGGATAACGGCTCGCTCCTTGAGGCACTCCAAAAAATTATAGATTCGGCCATTTTCACAGAAGAAAGCACAGGCGACAATGAGCAACAAAGCGCCACAGCCGACCAGGAAGAACCCAACGAGGAATAAACGGCAAACACGCATAAAATCAACCGCAAACCCTTAATTTATAAAAGTTTACTATACCAACCAAAAAAGGAAGGAGGGTGTATCAAATGAAAAGAATAGTCGCAGGAATTATGGCTCACGTCGACGCGGGTAAAACTACGCTCTCCGAGGCTATGCTGTACCTGTCAGGTACCACCGAAAGACTTGGTAGAGTAGATAAAAAGGATGCCTATCTCGACCACTACGCCCTCGAAAGGGAGCGAGGAATTACTATATTCTCAAAGCAAGCGATTATAAAGCACCAGGACACAGAGATAACACTAATTGACACCCCTGGTCACGTGGACTTTTCCTGCGAGACCGAGCGCACCCTGTCTATCCAGGACTATGCAATACTCTTAATAAGTGCCACCGATGGTGTTACCGCACATACAAAGACGCTGTGGCAGTTGCTTGCAGCGAGAAAAATCCCTACCTTCATATTTGTAAACAAAACCGATATTTCCACTCGCATACAAAGAGAGCTGGCGGACGAGCTTCGCACCACCCTCTCGCCTCGCTGTGTCGACTTTACTCTTGCCGACTCCCCCTCATTCTTCGAGGAGGTTGCCTCACTTGACGAAGGTCTTATGGCCGAGTATTTCGAAACCGAGTGCCTCCAGGACGAGGGAATTGTAGAGGCTATTAGGTCAAGGAAGGTCTTCCCCTGTTATTTTGGCTCCGCTCTAAAGCTTAAGGGTGTAGACACCCTGCTCCGAGGTCTTGACCGCTATACCACCGAGACCCTGTTTTCTGACAACCTGTTTGGTGCCCGAGTCTACAAGATTTCAAGAGACAAAAACGGCAGAAGAATGACCCTTGCAAGGATAACGGGTGGCTCTCTCTGTCCCAAGGATACCATTGAAATTCGCACCCGCGATGGTGCTATAGTAGAAAAGGTGGAAGAGATACGACTGTTTAACGGCGACAAGTCGCAACCGCTAAAGGAGGCGAAGGCGGGCACAGTCTGTGCTATGTTTGGCCCGGGCTCTACAAAGGCGGGTATGGGTCTTGGTATAGAGTGCGACGATATTACTACCCTATCCCCTCCCCTTTGCTATCGCCTAATACTCCCCGATAATGTCAACCCCTATGAGGTATATATGCGTCTGTGCGCCCTCGGTGAGGAGGAGCCTTCACTCTCGCTCTTGTGGGAGGGCGAAAAGCGAGAAATCAAGGTCTGCCTTATGGGAGATATACAGCTCGAGGTGCTCAAGCACCTGTTGAAGGAGCGCCTTGATTTAGACGCAGAATTTGACACGGGTGAGGTCCTATACCGCGAAACTATTGCCGATGCGGTACAAGGTGCGGGTCACTTCGAGCCCTTGTGTCACTATGCCGAGGTGCATTTAGAAATCGAGCCTCTGCCTGAGGGCAGTGGTGTTGTAGCGGCGGCAGAGTGCGACCGCGAGGTTTTGGCACTAAACTGGCAAAGGCTCGTTATGACCCATATTGATGAAAAAACACACACAGGTGTCCTTATAGGCGCGCCCCTTACCGATGTAAAAATCACCCTAATAGGTGGACGCGCACACCAAAAGCACACCGAGGGCGGCGACTTCCGTGAGGCAACCTACCGCGCTATCAGACAGGGCCTCAGGAAGGCGAAATCCATAGTCCTCGAGCCGACATTTGACTTTAGAATAGACCTGCCCCTATCAAATATGGGGCGAGCAATCACCGATATCAACAATATGTTTGGCGAGGTAAAGGAAAGTGTGGTCACAGAGGACAGCGCAACGCTTGTCGGTAGCTGCCCGGTAGTCACTATGCGTGACTATCCAAAGGTCTTAAGAGCCTACACCCACGGTTTTGGCAGCATAACTCTAATACCCGGGGCATACATTCCCGCGCACAACCAGGATGAAGTTATAGCGGCGAAGGGATACAACCCCGACCTGGATGACAAAAACCCCTGTGGCTCGGTATTCTGTAAAGCTGGAGCTGGATACGGCGTACCCTGGGACGAGGCCGACGAAAAAATGCATGCCTCCCCCGATGCCAAAAGCGAAGAGGTAGAAGAGGGTCAAATCCCCCTAAGAGCAAGACAGATACGCTACGGCGGTACAGCCGAGGAAGACAAGGAGCTAATGCGCATATTCGAGGCCACCTATGGCAAGGTTAAGCCAAGGAAAGCTCCCGAAAGAAAGGAAAATTCCGCACCACCCAAAGAGCACAGAAAATTCAAGACCAAACCACAGGGCGAAGAGATTATATTATTAGACGGCTACAATGTTATACACTCGTCCGAAAGGCTAAAGAGAATAGCAGAGACAGACTTTGCCCTGGCGAGGGATACACTTATCCGAGCGCTTTGTAGCTACACCGCATTTAAAAAGTGCAAGGCGATAATAGTCTTCGACGCCTACCGAGTAAGGGACGGCAAGGGAAGTGTGGAAAAGTGCGGAAATACCACCGTGGTATACACCAAGGAGCGAGAAACTGCAGATGCCTACATTGAGCGAGTGACCTATGATATGGCAAAGGACAAGTATGTCAGGGTGGTCACCGCTGATATGCAGGAGCAGTTTATAATTCTTGGCAACGGTGCATATCGTGTAAGCCCCGACGAGTTTTTCGCCGAGCTTAAGGACGCCGAGATAGAAATAAGCGAAATGTACCAGGCAAAATAATATAAATGTAAATAATTGTTGTCTTTTTATCAATAATACCCCTACCCGTATTAAGAAAAGCGCTATCCAACGCAAAGCTGGATAGCGCTTTTTTTGTTATATTTGGTTTTAAGACCGCGGCAATACGGGATAGAGCCACAGAAACGGAAAGCACGGGGATAAGTGTCAGATTTTGAGGGCAAATCTAACCACTCCACCTTCTCTTCCTACCTCGTCCATATATTTTCTTGTCATTGCTACCGAGGCGAGGTTTTCTTCCATTATACTGGTACGAAGCTCGGTAAGTCCTATCTTTTTGCAAAGCGAAATAAGCGCCTTAAGACTCCTTGAGCCTATACCACCACCCTGATGCTCGGGCAAAATTCTAATTCCAATGGCAGCGCTACCTTGATAGTTAAAATCATAGATGACTGCCTCGCCCACAAACACGCCATTCTGTCTTATAGCCAGGGTAATAGCCACACCAGCCTTGTATTCGCCACGGGCTACCGCCAAATAGTAGTCGCTATCCCCCTCGGGGTTATCTTCGCTTGCATCATATCCCCACCACTTGTTTAGTTCCCTGTCCCTACAAAGCGATGCATAAATCTCCTTGTCATCCTCCACTATCTCATCGAGGGTGATATCCCCCTCGGTATAGGTGGGAAAGCTATCCAGCGAGGAGCACTCGCTACATACCATAACAAAGAAACAGTCCTCGTCATCCTCGTATGCTCTGGCATCAAGGCGAGAAAACAGTCTACCAATCTCTCCAATATATTCTCTTGGCACATCGGTAAAGGTAAGAGGCACGAGCTCCTTGCGAGCATACTCGGCGATATCGAGGCAAGCGCTTGCGGTATCGGCACTATCAGAGATTGCAATAGGGAAAACAAACAGGCAGCTATCCTCGTCTATAATTCTAACAGAAACAGTACCGTTTGTTGCAGTAACACCCACCGAAACACCGTCCTCGGCAAGCGAGGTAAAGCTATCTAAAATCTCAAATAGGTACTCCTTTTCCTCACCAGAAAGGGTAAAACAGGAAGCAAACTCTTCCCTATCAGTTTCTAAAATATTCTTATAACTTAACACGCCTATCTCCTTTTTATCTCAAACTGCATCTTCACCTTAAAATAGTCGCCATCTCGCTCGCTATCAAAGGCAACACCTATGCGCTCGGAAATCTTTTTGCAGGTACGAAGTCCTATGCGATTCGACTCCACATCGCCCCCGTTTTTGTCCACCTTATTGGCTATCGTCAACAATAGTTTACATTCACATATCTCACATAAAATTAACACGGGTGCCGCCTTATCGGCATATTTTAGTATGTTTGAAAATAAATTTTCAAATATTCTCTTTAATCCCTGGGCATCTGTACGAATGCAGTATTGGTCTAAAGAGTCGGATATTTGCTCGATAGAACCATTGTCGATTTCGTATCCCTGCTCGCTTAAGAGAAGGAAGTGCTCGCTTAGCATCTGGTCGAGCAATAAAACCGCCTCGTATTCTACCATCTCGGGCTCTGCCGAGTCGCCACCAAAGACCAGGAAGTAGTTAAACAAATCGTCGCTCAGCTTCTTTAGTCTTAAAGCCGTCTTCTCGGTAGCCTCGATATACCCCTTCATCTGCGGAGTACTGTCCTGCCCCTTCATCACGTCAATATATCCCAAAAGGACTGTAAGCGGAGTCCTTATATCGTGAGACATAGATGTTATAAGCTCGTTGTTTGCCTCGACCGCCTCTTTCTCTTTTGCTACCGTGCGCAAGAGGGCACATCTCATGTTTTCCACATCGCGGGCAAGTCTGCCAATTTCATCCTCGCCATCAGGACGGATGCCGTGGTTATTCTCTCCATCAGAGGCGGAAGTTACCTCGGTCGCAAGGGCGGTAATACGATTTGTCACCCTCTGGAAATAGAGCATCAAAATAAAAACCAGCACAGCGGCCGCAATGACAAGCGCCAAGATATTGAATATGTCATAATAAAAATACTCGGTGAAGTCCGCCATCGATACAAGGACATTGGCATCACTCATAGTAATAAGGTGCGCATCATTTTCCTCGGCATACTTTATAAGGTCCTCACGAGTAGGAAGCTCGACGGTTATACCCGAATCAGGGAATATATTAGGCAGATTGCCTTCCTCCATACCCCCTTCGACCACCTCTCCGCTTTCACTGTCGCCGGGGTTGGGTTTCTCGTCCGGGGTATCAAGCTCGCCCGACTCGAACAAAAGACGGTCATCCTTATGTACCATAATATATACATACCTATTTGATCTTGCCCAGCGAGAAATTTCCTTCACATCCATGCTCGAGAGTTTATTTCTGGTTATGTAGTCCTGGAGAGCCTTTGCGTACTGATTTTCTCTTGTTGCTCGATTTTCCTCGGTTGTATAGTACTGTGATATATAAACCCCTGAGCCAAATCTAACAAGGACATAGGAAAGTGCGGCAAAAAACAGGCTTACCACAAGGGCGGTAAGAAGTGTAAAACGCAAGGAGGAGCCTAAACCCCTTTTAATCTTATAAAAAATTTTAATCAACTTGATAACCCTTTCCCCAAACCGTCCTGATAACCTTGGGGCTGGATGCATCATCCTCAAGTTTTCTTCTTAAATTAAGAATATGAACGGTTATGTTATTGTTTGAAGTTCCAAGAGCAATCTCGCCCCAGACGGCCTCATACAGCTCGGTCGCGCCGACTACCCTGCCCCTGTTCTTTACAAGATAGAATAGCATTTCCAGCTCTTTGTCACGCAGGTCAACGCGAATACCATTCTTTACCACCTCACGCGCCTCGGGGTTTACAAGCACTCCGCTACACAGACGAACACCCTCTACCAGCGACTTGTCCTTGGTGCCATAGGAGTTGTATCTGCGTGTTAAGGCATCGACCTTTAGTAGCAGCTCGGTGGATGAAAAGGGCTTGACCAAATAGTCGTCACCGCCGGACAAATATGCCTGCTCCTTGTCCTGCGGGAGCGACTTTGCGGTAAGGAAAAGCACAGGCACGGCAGAAAACTTGCGTATGTTTGCGGTGGCCTCTATACCCGACATTCCGGGCATCATAATATCCATAATGCAAAGGTCTATTCCTCTATCCTCGCGAAGAATATCTATCGCAGAGGAGCCGTCCTTTGCCTCTATCGTTTCGTATCCTGCATTAGAGAGTAGGATAGATAGAACCTCGCGTATCTCTCTCTCATCATCTGCTAAAAGTACACGCATATTGCCTCCAAAAATTATATTTTCCCCTGGGCTCATGATGGATTTTTCTTTGATATTTTATAGAAAATCGCATATTTTAATTCTACATAATACCGAACCTGCCTACTCGCACCGCAAAGCACCATTCTAAAGAGAAACCATAAAAACAAATCATTTTATTATATTTTAGCACATTTTCCTGCGTTTTGCAACGAGGGAAATATATTTAATTCTCTAAAACAAAAACAAATAAGAAAAAGGCTCCCTGGAGGGGAGCCCTAAAAGATTTTAGATTAATAGTTCTCTTTTCTAACCTCGAAGTATGCCTGAGGATGAGCACAAACAGGGCATACTGCAGGAGCCTTAAGACCCATAACAAGGTGACCACAGTTGCGGCACTCCCACATGGTCATCTCGCCCTTCTCGAAAACTCTTTGCATCTGTACATTGTTAAGAAGCGCTCTGTATCTCTCCTCGTGAGCCTTCTCTACTGCTGCAACAGCTCTGAACTGGAACGCAAGAGCCTTGAAGCCCTCTTCCTCTGCCTCTCTTGCAAAGGTCTCGTACATATCGGTCCACTCGTAGTTCTCACCCTCTGCAGCTGCAGCAAGGTTAGCTGCGGTGTCACCAAGACCACCAAGTGCCTTGAACCAAAGCTTTGCGTGCTCCTTCTCGTTCTCTGCGGTCTGGAGGAAGATAGCAGCAATCTGCTCATAGCCCTCCTTCTTTGCTACGGATGCGAAGTAGGTGTACTTGTTTCTTGCCTGAGACTCGCCTGCGAAAGCGGCCATAAGATTCTGCTCTGTTTTTGTTCCCTTAAGATTCATTGTTTTTCTCCTTAATATATTAAAGTTTTTTGGTTTTTATTAAACTGCGCTCTCTGCGGCTTCTTTGCTCTCGCACTCCTGACACAGGCACCTGACCTTGAGCTCATAGGAGTCAAAGTGAAGTCTAACCGTATTGAACAAAATGCTTTCAAATCCGTCAATCTCAAAATCCCAAACCTTGTCACACTTCTGACAAACCAAGTGACCGTGAGGTATAAACGAACCGTCGTATCTGTCGCGAGAAGCATCGCCGGTTATCCTACGAATAAGTCTCTCCGCCTCAAGAGCCTTTAGGTTGTTGTAGACAGTCGCAAGCGAAATACCCGGCAATCTCTCTCTAGCCAGATTGAAGATTTCCTCGGCGGTATGATGGCATTTGTCTGCCCTGACTATGTCAAGTATCACGGCTCTTTGCTTTGTCATATCACCAGGTCCTCCTTCGTTTTCGTCTTACATGCTCATTATACACCATCATTTTTCATTTGTCAATAGATTTTTTGGAATTTTTCTAAAATTTTTAGAATTATTCTAATTTCTAAAAATTTCTTTTTATTTACTTGTATTTGCGGCATTTTATACCTGGCAACCACCACCTAAACAGGATAAAGTAGATACTATTGACTACACTATAATCATTTGATATAATCTATATATAATATTCTGTATAATGTAGTGTATATTCATATTATTATTTTGGCATTGGCACAACCTTCATTTTAGCGGCAGCCGACACCCCTATTGTCGCTCCTTGGTTTTCCTGTGGCGGTTTTGCAATTTCCTCTTTCTTTTAGGAATAGGGCAAAAGGTTGCTCGCCTAATTTGTCTGTGTCTTCCACTACCGTTTTAAATAACACAAAGAAGCGATGGGGTAAGAAATTGCCCGAAGTATATAGGAGATAGAAATGAAAAACGTCAACCTGCACGGCTTTGTAATAGAAAAGGAAGAGAGAGTGGACTATCTCGATGCCACTCTTGTCACCCTGCGTCACGAAAAGACCAGGATGCCCCTCTTCTTCCTCGACCGCCCCGACAACAACAAGTCATTTGCAATAGGATTTATCACAAAGCCAGAGGATGACAGCGGAGTTTTTCATATCATAGAGCACTCGGTGCTATGCGGCTCGAAAAAGTATCCTGTCAAGGAGCCCTTTGCCGAGCTGATGAAAAGCACTGTCAGCACCTACCTAAACGCCCTCACCTACCAGCGCTTTACCCTATACCCCGTGTCAAGTTATATCGACAAAGCCCTCTTTGATATGATGGACGTATACCTTGATGCTGTGTTTAATCCGCTGGTGCTTGAGGACGAAAACATCTTCTTGCAAGAGGGTCACCGCTTCGAGGTTGACGAGGACGGAAGCCTCCAGGCAAACGGCGTGGTATTTAACGAGATGCGCGACGGCTTTATGTCCTTTTCCTCCCTCACCTCGCTCTACACCTCGAGGATTCTCGAGCCGGGCGGCCCGGGCGGCTTTTGCTCGGGCGGTGTGCCAAAGGATATACTCAAGCTCACCTACCCCAACTTTGTAAGAATTTTGCGCGAGCATTACCACCCCTCAAATGCCTTTTGCTTCCTCGACGGAAGCGTGGATATTGAGAAGGCTCTTAAGCTTATTGACGAATATATCTCTGCCTTCGACTACAAGGAATACCCAAGCTTAAGAACAAAGGATATAGAACCCCTGACCGAGCCCCGGTTTGAGTACTACCCGATAACCGACGAGGAAAACAACTCGATAAAACTGCTTTCCTACAACACCATCGGCTCAAAATCCGACGAGGAAGAGGAGCTAAATGCCGCCGCCTTTACCATCCTCATAGATGCCCTGGCCTCCTCCGAAAGTTCTCCCCTTCAGGAGGCGGTGCTGGATATGGATTTGTGCACCAAAATGTCAATATCTCTTTACAATGTCAACACTATTTGCACCGCTTTTGCCGGTGTAGAGGAGGGCAAGGAGCTGGAGCTTATAGATAGATACCAGGCCTTGCTTGAAGAAAAGCTTGACGAATTTATCGACAAATCCGACCTTATGGCGAGCATAAATTCTTACGAGTTCTTTATTCGCGAGCAGGACTATGGTCAAACACCAAGAGGGATTGAGTATATCTGCAATATGGCGGATTACTATGCCGACGGACAAGAGGCGGTAAATGCCCTGACCTATGTAAAGCACTATGCCACCCTGCGCACACTTATCGGCACCGACTTCTTCCACGAGCTGGCAAAAAAACACCTTATAAACGGCAAGCGCTCTATACTCTGTATGCGCCCGACCACCGAGGAAATGACCGACGGTGTGTGTGAGGCGCTCGCCGAAACAGTTAAAAATATCACCAAAGAGGATAAGGTGACCCTCGCAGAAAAGAGCGAGGGGCTAAAAGCCTGGCAAGAAACCCCCGACACAGACGAGGCCCTTGACACTATCCCAAAGCTTGAAATATCCGACATAGACTTTGTCGAGGACAAAACCCCGACTGTTGTATCCTCCTGTCTTGGCGCAAGCCTGCTATCTCACCCAATCCCCACCTGTGGAATAACCTACCTAAACCTTTATTTTGACGTAACAGACCTTACCCCCGAGGAGATGCTGCACCTACAGCTATTCCTTGCCGTATTTAGGAATTTTGAAAGAGAAAATCTCTCGCCACAACAGTTAGAGGTACTCGTCAAGACCCACCTTGGTGAGTTTGGCCGCCAGCTCTCTGTCATTAAGACAAAAGAGGGTGGAACGAAGGTATACCTGAAGTTTACAACAAGCTTTATCGAGGACAACACCGACCCCGCTCTTGAGCTGATAACACGAATTATCACCGCACCCGTGTTAAATAATCCCACGGTTATAGAGAAAAGAATTGCCCGCTGGCTGGATTCAAGGAAGGAGGCATATCGCACAGGCACCACCAACTCGAGGATAGCGACAAGCGGCTACGACTCGCTGGGATATATCAACGAGGGCATTTTTGGTATAAAGTTCTATGATAAAATTCTCTCCCTTGGCCCTGAGGGATGCGCAGAGCTGTGCGAGGTTATCATCAAAATATATGAGAGGGTAATCACGCAGAAAAGGTTGACCCTCGCTGTGACGGGCTCGCTTACAGGAGAAAGACTCACCAGCCTTGTGTCAAGCATAAAAGCGGGCGAGGAAATCACCCCCTATGATTATTCTACCCACCCCGAACCAAAGAACTATATAATTACCACCGACGAGGCTGTGGCAAAGACCGCTCTCGCCGCCTCCACACCAAAAAGCACGAAAAACCGTGATAGCGCGGTAGGCCGAGTCCTGACGTCTATCCTTGACTATGAGGTACTATGGAATGAGATACGAATCAAGGGTGGCGCCTACTCCACGGGACTGGTTATAAACAGAAACAGGGGCATTATCCTGTGCTACTCGGCAAGCGACCCCAACCCCGCAAGGAGTATAGAGGTGTTTAGAAATATCGGCGAGCTCGCACGAGAGTTTATCATAGAAGCGACCGACCTTGACAGCTTCATTATCTCGGCTTATAGCGATGCCACCACCCTGCGCACCCCGAGAATGGATGGCGAGAGGGCGACCGACCTCTATATGGCGGGCCGCGAGCTTAAGGAAATCGAGGGGCTTCGCCGCGATATACTCACGGTGACAAAAGAGGAGCTTCTCGAAGCCTCCGACCTGCTCCTATGCCTTAAGGACGGCACCTACTCGGTAATGTGCACTGAAGAGGTAGCCGAAGGGCTGCCCGGTCAGTGGGAGCTGTACTACCGCCTATAAGCAAACAAGTGTTTACAAAAGCCAACAAAGCCTTGCAGGCATATTTGCTCTGCAAGGCTTTGTTTTTATATAAAGGAGAGGGGCGTGTTAAATTTTTACCTCTTTGTATCCATCTTTTGTAGCATCCTCTACAATCCTGACCACAAGTTCGGAAATACGGTCCATAGCCTCCACCGACACAAACTCAAAGCGAGAGTGGAAGTTGTACCCACCTGTGCAAAGGTTGGGACAAGGCAGACCCATAAAGGAAAGACGAGAGCCGTCTGTACCACCACGAATGGGGTTTACGCTAGGTGTAATACCCACCGACTCCATAGCCGCCTTTGCCCTGTCTATGATAAACATATTGGGGACTATCTTCTCGCTCATATTGTAATAGCTATCGGTGACAACTGCCTCAACAGTGCCCTCCCCGTATCTATTATTAAAGGCTTTTACAACGCTTTCAAAATGCTCCTTTTTCTTCTCAAAAAGCTCCATAGAATGGTCACGAATAATGTAAGCAAGCTTTGCCACCTCACAGCCACCCTCTATGGAAAGCAGATGATAGAAGCCCTCGTAGCCCTCGGTGCGCTCGGGGATTTCATCCTCTGTCAGCTCCGAGACAAACTCCGCCGCTATTCTTGCCGCATTCTTCATCCTATCCTTGGCAGAACCGGGGTGGATAGAAACACCGTTTATTTTCACCTTAGCAGAGGCGGCGTTAAAGTTTTCGTACTCTATTTCTCCAATTGCGCCGCCGTCCACGGTATAGGCATAATCTGCGCCAAATTTTGCTACGTCAAAGTGGTCTGCGCCCTCGCCAATCTCCTCGTCGGGGGTAAACGCCACCGAAATTTTGCCGTGGGGGATATCCTCTCTTACTATCTTTTCAAGAGCGGTCATTATCTCGGCTATGCCCGCCTTGTCGTCTGCGCCGATAAGTGTGGTGCCGTCCGAGGTTATAATATGCTGGCCCGAGAGCGAAGCTAGGTAGGGATAATCCTCGACAGTCATATATATACCCTTTTCCTCATTTAAGAGAATGTCGCCGCCCTGGTAGTCTACAATCTGGCACCTTACATTCTCGCCGCTCGCCTCGTCCGAGGTATCCATATGGGCGATAAAGCCTATGGCATTTACCCCCTCTCTGCTAGCGGGCAAGGAAGCATAGACATATCCAAACTCGTCCACAGTCGCATTGGATAGACCGATTTTCTTAAGCTCCTCGCACAGTATTTTTCCAAGCACCAATTGTCCAGGGCTTGACGGAGTCCTGCCGCTTTCCTCGACCGAGGTGGTCGTAACCGATGCGTATTCAATAAAACGCTCGTAGCATCTTTTCATATCATTTCCTCTTTTCTTGCCTAATGTTCTTTTGCGGGGCATTTCTTGGGCACGCCCTCGCCCTCTCTAAAATTATAGGCACATTTTTCCTTCACCATTATATCACAGCAAAACACTTTTTGCAATCTCAAGTTCACTTTTGCAGCAAAATACCGACAAAAATCCCAAATCAAATCGGCTCTTTAATCCCACAAACCCTTAAAAAGTGTAAAACCCAAGAAAAATTTGCAAAAATTCACATTTATTTAAAAAAACTCCAAATATTTTTGTATAAATGTTGACATTGCGAGAGGGGTGTGCTAAAATTAAGTAAAATATTTTATTTTATTTATAAATATATAATTATATAATATGTAAGCAATTTTTATAAAAGCAATATACACGATACAATCTAATCAAAGATAAGGAGAAAAAGCAATGCCTGAAATCAAGTATGAAGTAGTTGACAGAATCGGCATCGTTAGCGAAGGCAACAACGGCTGGAATAAGGAGCTCAACCTTATTAGCTGGAACGAGAGAGAACCCGTTTACGATATCCGTACCTGGTCCCCCGACCACGAGAAGATGGGCAAGGGTGTTACTATTACGGTTGAAGAAGCAAAGGTTCTTCGCGATATGCTCAACAATCTTAACCTCGACTAATCCAAAAAAAGAACCGACCCGCCTATGGCTGGTCGGCTCTTTTTTATTTTCTCGGTCTTTTATCATGGCCTTTTGTCTAATTTGCAAAGCCGTTATCAGGGCTCCTCACCTAAAGCTGTCGCCAAAGGTTTAGAAAGTACCGGCAGTGGCTATTCCTCTATTAATGTTGCCTCTGCCCCAGGCAAGGCAAGGGGCTGCGCCTCATCACCCTTTTGCCCCGAGTCGGGGTGAAACCTCGCCCTAAATCTCTCGACGATATCACCGAAGAAGCCACGGAGTCCGCCCTTTGCATCCTTTGGAACCTCGTCCTCGTCGTGGACAAACTTGACAATTATGGTGTCTATGAGCTTGACCATCTTTGCCTGTGCGCTTCGTTTTTCCCTCTGTTCGTCCATAATCTGGGTGTAGTTTTCTGCACCGACTCTGGCACCTACAAGGGTGGGAGCAAAGGTGTCCTCCAGCTTTTTCTGTACAAACCGTTTGCCAAGTCGCTTTTCTAACAGCTCGTAGAGGAAGGACAGAATAGGATTTCCTATTCCTATCTCGTCAAAGAATAGGTCTGCTATGCGATGGTTTGGCTGTTCGCCCATTCGCATAATCAGGCTACCGTCATCGCCAAAGCTAAACTTTAGCATCCTTATATTCGGCATCTCGGGGAACAGAATTTCCAGCTTATAGAGCATATTTCTGTCCTCGTCCTCCATAGCCTCGCCCATAACCCTAACCAGATATCTCTCGCCGTGATACTCAAAGACAGTGCTCTTGAAGCCCGTAAATCCAATCTCCAGGCGGAAGGACTCGCCCCCCTCGGAGAATAGGAAGAACATCCTGTCACCCTCACGCTCAAATTCCACGCCGTCTATGGAGTTCTTTAGGTTGTTTTGCATCGCCCTGATAAACAGGGGCATAATGCCGTAATTGTTCTTTGTAAAGTTGTATCTGCCAAGCAGGTCGCACCACTCTTCCGGGAATGGGGTCACCTTTCTAAAGCCAAGGCGATAGCCGAGGCTCTTCCTTTTTGGCGGAACAAAGGGGCGAATCCAATGCCTGCCCTCAAAGAAGTGCTCCTCAACCTCCAAAAGGTCGGTGTAGTCACCGCTAAAGCAGGATTCGGACAGGTCAGAGGATAAATCGGTCGAGAGATATCTCTCGACAATAGCCATAGCGGGGCTGTTTTGGAACAGCTCGTTATTGCCGGAATTGACAGCAACCACTATTCGATTTTTGGGGCTTACCCAGACATTTTGCCCCAGCATACCATTAAAGAGGAACACATCCGAATCCCTCGATACCCAGAGCTGATAGCCGTAGTTATAGTTGCCTATCACAAGCGGGGTGCTTATCTGTATGCTGGTGCTTTCCTTTACCCAGGCCTCCGACAGTATTCTCTTACCCTCAAAGACGCCTCCGTCGAGCATCATCTGTCCAAGCTTTGCCCAGCTCTCCACCGAGGCAAAGATACCCCAGCCGCCCTTTTCTACTCCCTCGGGACCCATTTCCCAGAAAAAGTTATCTATACCAAGCGGGTCTAAAAGTCGACTCTTCAAAAACTCTGTTAGCGTCTGTCCGCTTATGCGATTTACTATCCTTGCGAGGATATATGAATTCATACTGTTGTAGTGGAAGTCGGTGCCAGGCTCGAAGTTCATCGCCGAGTCAAAGAAGGCCTCGGTCCACTTGGTTTCACTAACCGAGCCCGCCTCGCTAAACTTGACACCCGAGGACATAATAAGCAGGTGCTTGACGGTTATATTTGGGAAGCGCTTGTCACGGTAGTGCATCTCGGGGAAGAGCGACACAAGTGTAGTATCCACCGTCAAAAGCCTCTGGTCAACAAGCATACCAATAGCCATTCCCGTCACCGTCTTTGACATCGAGTGGGACAGGTGCCAGGTATTTACATTATATCCGGGGTGACTGCACTCGCATATCACCTCTTTGTCTTTAACCACCAAAAGGTTGTGGATATTCGCCCTCTTCTCTTTTTCGAGGGCGCGGAGCATAGCCAGCATTCTGCCCGAGGTGACTCCGCGGCGCTCGGGATAGGTGCGGCGAAAATACTGTTTTTCGTCGCCCGATACTTCGGTCTTTTGCGGATAATAGGGCACGACCGACGGATTTGGCTTGCCGGTCAGGATAAGGCCCGCACCGAGCTCAATACTTCTTCTCAACCACTTTTCCATACTCTCTCCTCCCTGATGTCTTTACGAGATTGCCTTATATGTAAGCCACAATGGACTTTTGCCATCCATCTTAATTGTAGCACAAAAATATTAAAAAATATACATTAAAATATATTTTTTCTTTTTGGCAGCGGGGAGGCGTTATTGCATAGCCCATCTTTTTGATAGAGCAAGGGGCGTTACCACATCCCCTGTTTTTTCTTTAGCAATGCAAAAGGCATTATGACCCGCGCCATAATGCCTCAAGCTTTTCTTGTATTATATCCTAACCTTGAGGGTCTCGCCGCTCTCTCCCGACTTAAAGCAAGCCTCCATAACCAAAAGGACTCTGCGAGCCTCGTCAAGCTTTATAGCCGACTCGCACTCGCCCTTTATAGCGCCGACCAGGTTGCGATAAAAATCGTGAACACAGGACACAGGGCGCTCTATTTCATAGGAGTCTATGGTAATCTCGTCTCTTGGTGCCATAGTCTTGGTAATTCCAGCGGCGGTCTGTACAGGGAGAACCTCCTTCTCGCACCAGGCCTTAAGCCTGTTTACCTTACACCTCTTTTGCCAGTCCTCAATCAGGGCCGTGCCACTCTTTGCCTGCATATAGAAGCGCGGCAGGGGCAGGAAATTATAGGTTCCGACCTCCACAGTGGCGCGCTTACCGCTCTGGAAGGTGAGGTGAAGATGAAATCCGTCGTCCACCTCCCCGGTGGTTATGTTGTCAAGCTCACAATACACACTCGTCACAATTTCGGGGATAAGCAGGAGCATCTGGTCTATAAGATGCACACCCCAGTCCAGCACCATTCCGCCGCCATAGGTCTTCTGACAGCGCCAGTCCGAGGGAATGCCGCGAGAGCCGTGAACACGGGACTCGATATTAAGAGTATCGCCAATCTCGCCCGAGTCGATAAGCCCCTTTATAGCAAGGAAGTCCACATCCCACCTGCGGTTTTGGTGGACTGTAAAATAAACACCGCACTCGCGCGCGACCGCGGTCATCTCGTCAAAGTCCGCGACCGAGAGCGCCACAGGCTTCTCGCAAATAATATGCTTGCCCGCGCGGGCGGCCGCTATAACTATATCCTTGTGCGCGTCATTAGGTGTGGCACATAGCACTATGTCAACAGAGGGGTCATCAAGCATATCCTGTAAGGATAAGTAGACCTTTATACCCTTTTGTCTCGCGGCCTCCCTGCGCGCCTCTTTTATATCGTAGATACCACCAAGAGTGATAACGTCGCTTTTCTCTGCCCAGCCTGCGTGCCAAGCACCCTGACCGCCGTAGCCAACGATACCGAGTTTCATTTTTTCACCCCCAAAAGCTTTTTACAAAATAATTCTACCAAAACCAAAGAATGCCGTCAATAACACTACCAACTTATCCTAGTACAATATTGACTCAAATAGAGAGCCAAGGAATAAGGTCAGCAACAAAGCCAAACAGCACACCCGAGCAAACAAGAATAAGAAGAACCACCAGGTTTTCCTTTGGTCTTTTGTTCATTCTAAAGAGAACCAAAAGGCCAACACCCGGCCCCGACAAAAGTCCCGAAATCATCGTGCCTGTGGAAATGATGCCGCCGACAGCAAGCTGGGTCAAGGCGACCGAAGCCGCACAGTTTGGTATAAGACCTACTATGGCAGATATCAAGTGACTAATAACAGGCAAGTCGACCATTATAGAGCCTATATTATCACCCACAAAGAAAATAACAGAATTTATACCCACCGTGACAAGATAAATAAAGAGCGAAACGGTAAAGGTGTGGTGAAGAGCCGACATAAATATGCCCCTCTCGCAGTGACATTCATCATTTTCGCAAATCTCGTCGATATCTATCTCCTCTTCCCTCTTCATCAGGCGAAGAACAAAATCAACGGCAAATCCGACAATAAGACCGACGACAATTTTGTAAACAATTATTAACAATGCCGTAACGATATTAACCTCGCCCGCCAGCATAACAAAAAGCATCTCGTCAGAGGTGGAGAGGAAGACCGCAAGCAGTGTTCCAAGGGTTATCACCCTGCCCGTGTAAAGATTTGAGGCGATTGCAGAAAATCCGCACTGGGGTACAGCACCAAGGGCGCCCCCCACCAAAGGACCGAATTTTCCCGCTTTTTTCATAAGCGCGCGAGTGCTGTCCGATGCCTTGTGCTCTATAAACTCCATAAAGAGGTATGCAAGGAAAAGGAAGAGCACAATCTTAAGTGTATCAAGCAAACCGTGGAGAAAAACCTCGTCGATGAAGGCACCAAAGGAGCCAAGATTCTCCTCTAAAAAGCCTGTTAATCCGCTGTGGCCTGTGTGCTCACCCTCTGCGTGAAGGAGCGCAAAAAAGATAGTATTATTCATATTTTACCTCCCGCACAGCACCCGCGAGCACCGTGGCAACCTTTCTCTTCTGTTTCTTCATCGGAGGAACAATTTCCGCCGTTTTCTCCTCTTTTATGGCAATGCCCTGCCCCCGTGTTACATTTTGCACCATTGTCATCGCTTGAGGTACAAGAATTTGGCTCTGCCTGACACTCGTTGCATTTACCAAGGAGCATCTCACCCTCGTCAATTTCAAAGCCGCCGATACGTACAAGAGTATCCTTTATACCCTCGCTTATCCCCTCGTCAAGGTGAATAAGCCTGCCACACTCCTTGCACTTCAGGTGCAGATGATGCTTGCAATGCTCGTCCCCCACATACTGGTAAGTGATATGTCGAGTCTTTCCGTCACCGAGACGGCGCAGCATGCCGCACTCCACCAAGGAGGAGACAAGGCGATACACCGTGCTTCTGCCGTGGCCGTCCGAGAGCAGCTTGTCGCATATTTCGGCAAGCGAGAGCGATTTGTCGCTATTATTTTTTAACAGCTCTATGACCTGTTCCTTTTTTCCTGTTTGATATTTCATATTACCACCAAAAATGAGAGTTAGTCTCAAATATAGTTATGATACTACAAGACTACTAAAATGTCAAGAGAAAATAGAAAAATCCCGCCCCACGGCAGGATTTTCTTAATAATTATATATTTATTGTTAAAAGCGTAGCGCCGGTGGATTTGCAAATGCTTAAATCTCGAATGTGACCGTGCCCACATATACATTGTGGTTGTCGTCGCCCATAACCGAGTAGTATTCGTCATAGCTTAACTCCTCGCTCTTACCTGGGCGAAGGACCAGATTATCCTTGTTTGGGAAGGTGAGAACACAGCCGCCCTCGTCAAGCGAGGAAACAAGAAAAGAGCCGTCCTCCTGCTGGTGTAGTGTAAAGCGGGTCCCGGGTGATACCTCGAACTCCTCCTCTATAATATCGTCGAGCATAAGCTCGCCAAAACTGTAAAACTCGTATACATACTTAAACTTGATGCGTGCCATAGTCTTCTCCTTTTTATATGTGTATTAATTTTAGCATAGCAGCGCCCTTTTGTAAAGAGGCAGGGCAAAATTCTTGACTTAACTCCCTCACTTATGGTACAATTATATTGGCCGAATGCACGAAGCCCACCCCTTCTGTTTTCAAAAACCAAATGAAAGAGGTAACTAAATGCAAATATCCGACCTTATTTTAAATGTGGCATCACTATTTATAATGATGATACCCGGAATAATTCTCAAAAAAGCCAATATGGTCACTGACAGTTTTGGCAAGGGGCTATCCAACCTGATACTCTATATCGCCCAGCCCTGCCTGATTGTCTACGCATATCTGGACTGCGCCTCAAGGCTTGCCGACATATGGCAGAATGTACTTTTGACCCTTGTCCTCTCGCTTGTAGTTCATATATTTTTCGCCCTTGTGGCCATACCCGTGTTTAAAAAAGCGCCCGATTCCAAGGCAAGGATGCTAAAGTTTGCCACCGTTTTTTCCAACGCGGCCTTTATGGGTATACCGCTTATTATCGCAATAATGGGCACAGAGGCGGCCATTTATGCCTCGGTATATAACATATCCTTCAACCTCTTCCTCTGGACCCTGGGTGTACATTTCTGTACAAGGCAGGAGGGCGAGGATATGGACGGCGACGGCGACTCGGATATCACCGATGCTTATATAAGCGCCAAAGTAAATATTAAAAAGGAAAATTCTCTCTTAAAGGTTCTGGTCCACCCTGTAACCCTCGCCTCGGTAATTGGTCTATTACTCCTTGGCCTTGGGGTAAATGTCACCCTGCTTGAAAATAACAATCTCGCCATTATCTCCGACTCTCTCGCTATGCTCAAGGCCCTTGTAGCTCCGCTCTCTATGACGGTTATAGGTCTTAGAGTGGCAGAAATCAACCTTGAGGGCTTTTTCGGCGATATTTATATGTATATCTTCCTGTTTCTGCGCCACCTGGCACTACCTCTGGGGGTGCTTGGAATTATTTTGCTCTCTGGTCTTGTGGGCATCACTATTGACAAAGAGGTGGCCGAGGTCACACTTATAATGGCATCTGCCCCCGCCGCATCAAGTGCGACAATGTTCGCCGAAAAATACGGCTGTGATGCCGGGTATGTTTCTCGCCTTGTCGTGGTTTCCACAATTTTATCCATCGCCACAATGCCGCTTGTTTTGATGCTTTACAACCTTTGATTTTTAAATCACTATGCAAAGGGGCTGAGTCATTCAGAATTCAGTAAAATCAAGGCGGTTGTGCCATATTAACGCAAGAAACTGAATTTTTAGTGCGATGCGCCTTTCCGGGGATAGCTTGATTTGGAGCAGAAATCGTCGGCTGACGAGTGATAGGCGTATA
>JAZSMN010000094.1:0-20230 GCA_045535925.1 Eubacteriales bacterium | reverse complement strand
CGAGGGTGTAAGGCTTGCGGCTGCCGAGGACTTTCTTCCGTCCTTTGTCACCGACAATATTCGTGGCGGTTTAGTACAATTTGACAGGCAAATTAGTGGCTTTGCCTCAAAAGATGCCATTCTTACAGGTGCCGAGCCTCGCACACGCGCGCCTGTTCGTATATTGCGAGAAAGTGTTCTTGGCTCCTGTCAGGGAATACCCAACCTTTACCCCTCGGGAGAGGGTGCCGGATATGCCGGCGGAATTACCAGTGCTGCCATTGATGGCTTAAAGACGGCACTTTCCATACTTAAAAAATATCGACCTCGGTAAGACGGGTGAAATTCAGACCGTCGCCGAAGTCCTAAAGCTGTTAATAAAATGAAAGGCGAGATTAATCTCGACTAACGGTTAAAAATAAATGTTAATTAACAAAGAAATCACAAAGGAGAAGAAATGGATAATTAAATCTGTTGAGTCAAACGAAGCCTTGACTTCGATTAGAAAAATTGCAACAGAACTATCTATTGATCCAATTATCGCAAAGCTGCTCTACATACGTGGCTATTGTGATACCAACTCCGCACGCTCGTTTATTCGTATGGAGCGTGAAATCCTGCGCAACCCCTTCGAGATGAAGGATATGGACAAGGCGGTCGCAAGAATAGAGCGCGCCCTGTCTTTAGGTGAGAAGATTACCGTTTATGGCGACTATGACGTTGACGGTGTCACCGCTGTATGTACACTCTATTTGTATCTCAAATCACTTGGCGCGTCAGTGGATTACTATATCCCCAACAGAAGTGGCGAGGGCTATGGTGTTTCGACAAGCGCCATTGAGAGCATAAAGGAGGGTGGAAGCTCGCTAATTATCACGGTTGATACAGGTATAACGGCAACCGAAGAGGTTGAATTTGCCAAGAGCATTGGCGTCGATTTCCTTATCACCGACCACCACGAGTGCCGTTCCGAACTTCCAAACGCCGCGGCTGTTATTAACCCTCATCGTCCTGACTGTAGTTATCCCTTCAAGGAGCTGGCAGGCGTTGGAGTTGTATTTAAGCTGATTTGTGCCTTCGAGGAGTCGCATTTCAAATCGGATAGACTTTCTTCCAACCTCAAGCTTATTAAAAAATACGCAGACCTTGTGGCTATCGGTACCATTGCCGATGTTATGCCTATAAAGGAAGAAAACCGTGTTATTGTAAAATACGGCTTAAGTATGATAGAAAACACCGAGAGAGTTGGTCTTTTGGCTCTTATTGAGGCGGCTTCCGGCAAAAATGATAGGTCACGTGAGCACGGCGACAGGGCAGCAAAAAGAAAGAGAAAGACCAAGATTACCTCTGGTTATATCAGCTTTACTCTCGCGCCCAGAATAAATGCGGCCGGTCGAGTAAGAAGCGCTACTAAAGCAGTCGAGCTATTCCTCTCGAGCAATTATAACGAGGCTCTTGCTATTGCAGAGGAGCTTTGCGAGGCAAACCGCGAGCGTCAGGCAGAGGAAAACAAGATTATGCTCGAGGCAAACGAGAAGATCAAGGATATTGACCTTGAAGCCTCGCCTATTATTGTCCTCGATAGCGACGAATGGCACCACGGTGTTATAGGAATTGTTTCCTCTCGTATAACCGAGAAATACAACCACCCCTCTATCCTTGTTTCCTTTGAGGGAAATCCTCCAGACACTCCTGTCGGAATGGAGGTCGGAAAGGGCTCGGGCAGAAGTATCAAGGGACTTAATTTGGTGGATGCTCTTTGCTATTGTAGTGAGCATCTTGTCAAGTTTGGCGGTCATGAGCTTGCCGCTGGTCTTTCGGTTACAAGGGAAGAGCTACCTACCTTCCGACGTCTTGTAAACGAGTATGCGCTTAACAACCTGAGCGAGTGCGAGATGTATCCCACTATCGAAACCGACTGTGAGATTGATTTTAGTGCTATTTCGCTCTCTCTTGCCGAATCTTTACAGACCCTTGAGCCATATGGTGTTGGCAACCCTATACCTATGTTTGTTTGCCGCAATGTCACTCTTATGGAGCTTATTGGCATAAGCGAGGGCAAGCACTCGAAGATGGTCCTTGGAGATGGCGAGCATGCTGTTAGTGCTATGTATTTCTCCAATTCCCCTGATTCGCTCGCTGTGGCTGTTGGTGACAAGGTTGATGTGCTCTTTAGCATTGATATCAATATTTGGCAGGACCGTAAGAGTGTACAAATGGTTGTACGCGACCTCAAGCCCTCTTTGACACAAGAGTCCAAGGATGATGCCTTAAGGCGTAGATTTTCTGAAATTAAGGCAGGAGCGTCCTTTACCGAGGAGGAGGATATCTACCCTGATAGACGAGATTTTGCAGCAACCTATGGCTTTATTGAGGCGAGTATCAGGGAGGGGCAGTCCACCTTCTCGCACAAGGACCTTTTGGCAAAAATTTACTCGAAGTATAATGTTCGGATAAATTATATCAAAATGAAGTTTATCATAATGATATTTATGGAGATAAACCTCTTGGGTATAGAAGAATTTAATAATGAACAGTATAAGTTTAGTATCCACTATTCCCAGAGCAAGAAAAATCTGGACAAATCCACCATTTTAAAGAGATTACGCGGTCAAATGCGATAATATGAGATTATGTTTACTTTAATGCAACCCTTACAAGCGGTCCTTGACAAGAGTGACCGTAGCTATGATATCGAGAAAATAAAGCAGGCCTTTTTGTATGCCAACGAGATGCACAATGGACAGTTTCGCCTTAGCGGTGAGGCCTATGTCTCCCACCCGGTAGAGGTCGCGTCTATTGTTGCCGAGCTTGGCCTTGATACCGACTCGATATGCGCGGCGCTCCTTCACGATACTGTGGAGGACTGCTCTGACAAGACAAACCTTGATATTATTACCAAAATGTTTGGTAGTACTGTCTCTATGCTTGTCGATGGCCTTACCAAGATAATTCAAATGCAGGTCGAGGACAAGGAAGAGGCACATATTGAGAATATAAGAAAAATGCTCCTTGCAATGAACAAGGATATCAGAGTTATATTCATCAAGCTTTGCGACCGTCTTCACAATATGCGCACTCTTTCTGCCAAAAAAGAGGATAGACAGAGAGCAATTGCGCTCGAGACAATGCATATTTATGCGCCTCTTGCACACCGTCTTGGTATCCAGAGGATAAAGCTCGAGCTTGAAAATTTAAGCCTTTATTACCTCGACCCTGTTGGATATGACGAGGTACATCGCGCAATCGACGACAAGTATGGACAGAGCCGCGATTTCCTCGAGGAAGCAAAAAATACAATAGTAGAAAAGCTTAATGAAAATAAGATACATTTCGAGCTTGAGGGCAGAGTAAAGTCGGTTTACAGCCTTTATAGAAAAATGTATACCTTAAACAAGGCATTTGACGAGATTTACGACTTTTATGCAGTTAGAATTATCGTCGATACCGAGCTTGAGTGTTATACCTCGTTAGGACTTGTCCACGAAATGTTTAAGTCGGTGCCCGGTAGATTTAAGGACTATATTTCCACCCCTAAGCCAAACCTATATCGTTCGCTTCATACCACGGTTATCGGTTCTTCGGGTATCCCCTTTGAGGTGCAGATAAGAACCAAGCAGATGCACGAAGAGGCGGAGTATGGTATTGCTGCCCATTGGAAGTACAAGTCAGGTGAAAAGAGTGGGGCGAATATCGACGAAAAGCTTCGCTGGATATCCCAGCTGTTGGAGTCGGACGAGAATACAAGAGATCCCGACGAGCTTATTCACACCTTCAAGACCGATATTTTCCACGACGAAACCTTTGTTTTCACACCAAAGGGCGATGTTATATCCTTGCCCCTTGGCTCGACTGTTATCGACTTTGCCTATGCTATACACTCAGCGGTAGGTAACAAGATGGTCGGCGCAAAGGTCAATGGTGCTATCGTTCCTATTGATAAGGTTCCTCAAAATGGTGATATTATCGAGATTATTACATCCGGAAGCACCAAGGGGCCGAGCCGTGACTGGCTTAAGATAGTAAAAACCGGTGAGGCGAGGAGCAAAATTCGCCAGTGGTTTAAGAAGGAAAAAAGAGCCGAAAATATCGAAATGGGCCGTGCAGAGGTATATAAAGAGATACGCAAGATGTCAAGGAACATTACCGATGCAGAGATAGACGAGGTAATTTTGGCTATTGCTAAACGCGTCGGCATCCAGTCGGCAGATGACTTCTATAATACACTCGGCTTTGGCGGTCTTTCGCTTTCCAGGTTTACCAATAGAATTAAGGATGAGCTTGAAAAGAGAGGTGCAACCGAAGAGCCGCCTGTTACAAGCTCCGAGGACGAACTTTCAAGAGTCAGGATAACCGAAATCCCCACCAAAAAGAGGGCGAGCGGTGGCATTATAATCGACGGCGAGCCTGGTTGTGTAGTAAAGTTTGCAAAGTGCTGCAACCCCTTGCCAGGTGATAAGATTGTAGGCTTTGTTACCCGCGGCTTTGGTGTTTCGATCCACAAGACCGACTGTCCCAATGTGTCCCAGTCTCGCAAAAACGAGGAAAATCTCTCGAGGTGGGTTCGCGCCGAATGGGATAGGGCAGAGAGTACAAGTATCGAAAGCTATGAGGCTATGATTCAAATTTTGGTTGAGGACCAGATTGGTGTTATTGCGAATATCTCTATGGCTCTTGCTGATATGAGGGTTTCTATAACACAGATTTACACTCAAACACTCAAAAACGGCGCAGTTGCTATAAATCTGCACGTAGGTTGCAAGAGCACCTCGCACTTTGAGTCGATTATGTCAAGGCTTCGCTCGGTAAAATCGGTAATTTCGGTTTCAAGAGGTTTTACAAATTAAAATGATAGCAGTAATACAAAGAGTTTTTAATGCGACGGTTTATGCCGACAATGTTCTTTCCGGTTCTATTGGCAAGGGGCTCTATATCTTGCTCGGTGTTGAAAAGAGTGATACCGAGGAGGATGCCAGTGTTCTTGCCGAAAAGATTGTCAAATTGCGTATTTTCTCGGACGAGAGAGGCAAGATGAACCTATCGGTACAGGATGTTGGTGGACAGATACTCGTTGTATCCAATTTCACCTTAAATGCTAACTATTCTCACGGCAACAGACCCGACTATTTTGCCTCGGCTTCGCCCGATTTGGCAAATGAGCTATACGAGAGCTTCAAGAGCTTAATTAGCTGTAAAATTGACGGGGTAGAGTCAGGCGTGTTCGGTAGTGATATGAGAACAGAGATGTCGACTGATGGGCCTGTGACGATAGTTATGCACTCCTCGGTACTGCTTGGGAGAGAAAAATGATATTAAAAATTGATGGAAATATAAATAGATACTATGTACAGACCTTGTGTATGGTATTTTTCCCCGGCGCATCCTTTGGCGAAAATGAAGAGCCGGGCGAGGGTGTACCCGAGGTGTATTTGACCCTTAAGGATGACGGCGAAGGTAACTATACCGCATCTGCTTCTATAAAGCTAAACGATAAGGTTTGCGAGGCATCCGCCTTTGTATCAAAGGATGATACCCTTGAGATTTCATCCCCCGAGAATTTGGCGGTTGGTAGAGCTATATTCTCGGCGGGCAAGGCTTTGCTTGGTCATATCCCACCCTGGGGTATTCTTACCGGTGTAAGACCGGCAAAAATCGCCGCGAGCCTACTCAAAAAGGGGTATGGAGTATTAAAATCCAAGAAGATTCTGCGCGATGAGTGCTTCCTCAATCCTCAAAAGGCGGCCCTTGCTATTTCGGTAGCATCTGCCGAGATGAAGCTGCTTCGCAAGCTGGAGCCAAATACCTGTTCGCTCTACATATCCATTCCTTTTTGCCCGACAAGATGCTCCTATTGTTCCTTCGTTTCTTACACAACGCCTCGACTTTTGTCGATGATAGACGAGTATATAGATGCGCTACTTATCGAGCTTGACGATGTATTCTTAACCATCAACACGCTTGGTATGAAGCTTAATACTATCTATATAGGTGGCGGTACTCCTACAACACTCTCTGCCGAGCAGTTAAGACGTCTTCTCACAAAGATTAAGGAGAATGTGGATACCTACAAGCTTGAGGAGTTCACTCTTGAGGCGGGTAGACCTGATACTATAACAATAGAAAAGCTCGCTGTGGCAAAGGAGTTTGGCGTTACAAGAATAAGTGTAAACCCACAGACATTAAACGATGATATTCTTCGCGAGGTTGGCAGAAAGCATACTTCAGAGGACTTCTTCCGTGCCTATGAAATTGCCAAGGAAAGCGGCATCAGGGATATAAATGTGGACCTTATCGCAGGGCTTCCCGGAGATGAATTAAAGAGCTTTTCGGATACTATCGACCGTATTATCGAGCTTGCACCCACCAATATCACTGTTCACACCTTCTGTGTAAAAAAGGCATCAGATGCTTTGAGAAACAACAGCGATATATATTCGCTCACAGGTGGCGATGCGTCTAAATGCGTGGCATATTCCCAGCTAAACACCAAGTTTGCGGGCTACAAGCCATATTATATGTATAGGCAAAAGAACACCGTCGGCAACCTTGAAAACGTCGGCTTTTCCATCGATGGTCACGAGGGACTATATAACGTTTATATGATGGAAGAGGTACAGACAATTTTCGCCGTAGGTGCTGGTGCTGTCACAAAGCTTGTCGATTATGATATCCAGGGCAAAGAAATAAAGAGAATCGAGCGCCTGTTTAACCCAAAATATCCTTATGAATATTTAAGGAAGTTTGAGGTGCGAGAGGAAGGGACTGACAAAATCTCCTTGCTTGAAAAAACACTTAGCTTCTTTGGTATCTTCGGTGATGATAAAGAATAATATTTTTAAAACTTCACTAATATATTTTAGTGAAGTTTTTTATTTGCGGGGTGTGTATGGGAAAAGACAGGAATAGCGGGGCATTGTTACTAATAATATCAACCCTTATGGTTAAAATTCTCGGTGTGCTTTACAAGGTCCCCTTGAGTTATATATTAAACGAGGAGGGAATGGGGTATTTTAACACGGCATACACCTTATATGGCTTCTTCTATATCCTATGCTCGACGGGGATACCAAAGGCTGTAACAATGCAGGTAAGCGGACAGTTTGGCATAGAAAAGAGCAAACTCTTCCTTATATATAATAAGGGATTTGTAATTATATCACTAATTGTGTTTGTGCTCTTTGTTCTTTTGGCAAAACCGTTATCGCTTTTGCTCGGCATTGAAGGGGTGTTTTACTCGCTGATAAGTATATCCCCGGCGGTGTTTTTTGCCTCGGTAAGCAGCCTTTATAGAGGTTACTTAATAGGTATAGGCAAGGTGGGTGGAATAGCCATCGCCTCACTTGTAGAAGGGGTATCGAAATTCCTATTTGGTTTGTTGTTTGCTCTGGTTGCTGCCAAGCTTGGACTTGACATTTACTATATCTCTATGCTCACCGTTCTTGGTATTAGCATTGGTGGATTTTTAAGCACCCTTATAATGTACATTTGCTGTAAATCTTCGATAAAGAGAGATAATAAAGGGCAGAGCTCTATTTTTAGTCTGAAAGAAGGTGTGAATGATTTAATAAAAATCGCGCTTCCTATCACTGTTTCATCTCTTGCGATTAACCTTGGCGGGCTTTTGGACCTGCCAATTTTGGTTAGCAGTTTGTCGACCTATATGCCGAATGAGAGCGAAATTGTGGCGCTATATGGCAACTATTCAACCCTTGGTCTACCTATGTTTAATCTTATAGTTTCCGTGACTGCGCCGCTGTGTGTAACCCTTTTGCCAAAGCTGTGTTTAGCAAACAAGGAGGGGGACAGTTACAGATTTAATCAACTACTAAAAAATACAACAAAAATATCCCTTATTTTAACATCTTGCGCTGTTGCTATATTCCATTATTTTTCCTTTGATATTTTAGATTTACTGTTTTCTACCACCGCCTCGGTAAATGGGTATTTGACTCTATCCTTCCTTTCTTTATCCCTTCTTTTTTATGTACCGCTCTCAATTTGCAACACAGTACACGAGTCAACGAGAAGATTGTTTGTACCAATTGCATCCTTGTTGCTTGGTAGTGTAGTTAAGTTGGTTTTGGGATACATATTATGCTCGAGCACTTCGCTATCGGTATCCGGCCTTGCGGTGGCAAATATAATATCCTATGGCACAAGCCTCTTGGTTTCGATATTGTTTTTAAGCGAGAAAAAGGCCTTTTTGACCGGTCTTTTACAGTCAAGTATTTATATCCTATTTTGTTTTTTAGTTTACGGTTTCTTCTTTGAGTATGTTTACAAGGCGGGAATATTAGGGCAGAGTACACTTTCATTCATTATTTTGATATGTCTATCTTCACTTTGCTATCTAATATTAGTGACAGGCTTTGAATATTTAATGAATAAAAAAACTACAAACCGACAAAATATACAAAAAAACCAAGTATACAATTAAACTAACAATCGATTTTTTGGTAATAAGGACGAAATATAAATTAAGTATTGAAAAGGGGCAAAATAGTTGATATAATTTATTTGTAAAAATTATTTTAGGAAAGGATAAAAACAATGACTAAAAAGGAACTTGTTGCTGCAGTTGCAGCAGAAACCGGCGTAGAAAAGAAGGCGGCAGAGGCTGTTATTTCCTATGCTTTCGAGGCAATTACCGCAGCTCTTAAGGAGGGCGAAAAGGTTCAGATCTTCGGATTTGGTAACTTTGAGACCAAGGAGACCGCTGCAAGAGAGGGTCGTAACCCTGCTACCGGCGAGACAATCCAGATCCCCGCTTCCAAGAAGGCTTCCTTCACCGCTGCAAAGGCTCTTAAGGATGCACTCAACGCTTAATTAAATGCGTCTTGACAAATATCTTAAGGTATCGAGGCTTATCAAGAGGCGCTCTGTCGCCAACGATGCCTGTGATGCCACTCGTGTTTCGGTAAACGGCAAGCCTGCCAAGGCCTCTTATAATGTAAAGCTTGGTGATCTTATTACGGTACAATTTGGTACAAAGTCTGTTACTGTAAAGGTAATAGATATTCGTGAAACAACCAAAAAAACCGAGGCTGTCGGTATGTACGAGGTCGTTTCGGAGGGGTAGCATCATAAATAAACCTTTGACTGCATATTCTCTTATTGAGAATATGCAGTTTTTTTGAGGTGATTATGAAAGAAAATAGCCAGATTATAACCCTTGTTGACAGAAGCTTATTGACTATAACAGGTGTCCAGGGCATCACGGCCTTTGATGAAGGGTATGTCGCACTTAAAACCGAGCTTGGTAGCATAATTATCGAGGGAGAGAATATGGAGATAGAGGATCTCTCGAGCGAGAAGGGAACGGTTAAAATTAAAGGAAAAATCAACCTATTTGAGTATAGAGATGTTAAGGAAAAAAGGAAGGGCTTTTTATTTGGAAAATGATAGGTACTTCACCCACTCAGTCGCTCTTATCACTTTTGTTTTCGCCTCTTTTGTCAGGTGCTTTGTTCCTAATTTACAAGTTCTCATCAGAGATAATTAGAGTGCTTTTCGATTTAGGAAAAAACATTAAATATGCATATGCAAATCTCTTTAAAAAAGAATATTTCCTTCGACTTTCCTGTGGAGAAAAAAACAAAGCTCGTACAATAGTTTTAAACATATATTCGGGCTTGTTTTTCGCCCTTATGGGAGTTGTTCTATCGGTGTATTACTATATTTTCGCGGACGGAAAGCTCTCATTATTAGGACCTTTTTTAGTGCTTTTGGTTGCCATTGTTCTTGATAAGACCGTAGGCAAATATTCTATTTTTTATAAGGGTGCGCTCATAGTCACAAGGCTTTTTTGTTTCATCCCGCTTTCACTAATTAAGCTTTATTGTTTGGCTATTGATAAAATATGCAAAATAAATAGCAAATAATAGCAGGAATGTATGATATTTGCGGTTAGTTTATCTTGACAATTAATATATATAGTGATAAAATAAAGTAAAGTATATTATTTAGAAGGGTTGTAGTGTATGAACAAGGCGAATGATCTTGCTGGCTATTATTTTCACCAGGGAACTAATTTCACTTGCTATAACTATCTTGGTTGTAATTTAACGAGAGAAAACGGTAAATACATCTACAGCTTTAGAACCTGGGCCCCCAATGCTTCGTGTGTAGAATTGATATCGGATTTTACAGGCTGGGATGCGGGCAAGCCGCTGGAACGAGTGACCGATATGGGTGTGTGGGAGACGGTAATTGTTTCTGACGCCTCGCTTGAAAAACAGGCCTACAAATTCCGTATTAGCGGCAAAAACGGTGTAGTATGTAAGGGTGACCCATACGCAAGGTTTTCGCGTGGCAAGGCCGACGGTGCATCCTTGATATATAGCGAGTCCTCCTTCAAATGGAGCGACAAAAACTGGCTTAACAAGAGAGCGAGGACGGTGTGCCAAAAGGAGGGAAGTTATCTATCCACTCCTGTGAACATTTACGAGGTGCATCTTGGCTCCTTTATGCGAGGGGAGGGCAACAGTTTTCTTTCCTACCGCGAGGTGGCGGACAAACTTGTTCCTTATGTGCGTACGATGGGCTTTACTCATATCGAGTTTTTGCCTCTTATGGAGTTTCCTTATGATGGCTCTTGGGGCTATCAGGTTTGCGGATTTTATGCTCCTACTTCTCGATTTGGTGACCCCGATGACTTCCGTTATCTTATAAACGAGTGCCACAGAAATGGCATTGGCGTAATTCTTGACTGGGTTCCTGCCCATTTTCCTAAGGATGCCTGGGGACTATATGAGTTTGACGGACAACCCCTTTACGAATATCAGGGCAAGGATAGACAGGAGTCACGCTCCTGGGGTACAAGATTCTTTGACCTTGGTAGGGAAGAGGTACAATGCTTCCTTATATCGAACGCTTTGTATTATTTGCGCGAGTTCCATATCGATGGCTTGAGAGTAGATGCGGTGGCATCTATGCTTTATCTTGACTATGACAGGGACGCGGGAGAATGGATACCCAACAAGGACGGCACCAACCTTAACCTTGAGGCAATTGCATTCTTCAAAAAGCTTAACTCGACTATATTCGCCGAGAAGCCGGATATTTTAATGATTGCCGAGGAGTCTACCGCATACGGCAACCTTACTCATCCTGTCTCACAGGGCGGTCTTGGTTTTAATATGAAGTGGAATATGGGCTGGGCAAATGACTTTTACGACTATATCAGTAAGAACCCAATGTACCGCAAATATCATCACAAGGCCCTCAATTTCCCGATAATGTACGCGTTTACAGAGAATTTTTGTCTACCAATTTCCCACGATGAGGTAGTACACGGCAAAAAGTCCTTCTTAGACAAGATGTATGGCCCCTATGAGGACAAGTTTAAACAGATGAGAATATCTCTGCTTCTTATGTATACCTATCCAGGCAAAAAGATGATGTTTATGGGTACAGAGTACGCACCATTTAGAGAGTGGGACTATGAAAATTCGCTAGAATGGTTTATGCTCGACTATCCCGAGCATAGATATATGCAGGACTATGTTCGCGCGCTTAACTCGTTTTATCTATCCAAGCATCAGCTTTGGGACAGCGATTTTTCCGAAGATGGTTTTAGGTGGATACTGGCAGATGAGGCCGAGAAGAATATGGTCGCATACCGTAGAGTTGGTCTTGATAAAACAAGCTTGATATCGGTTATTAACTTCTCGGGCTCGACTCAAGAGGTAAGGATACCGGTACAAAAGGCAAAGAGGCTTGAGGTTGTATTTACAAGTGATGTAAATGTTCCTTCTACCGATATACCGGTAATTAAGGAAGGTGATAACTACTTCGCGAAAATTACTCTTGAAAAATTCACAGGCGTAGTTTTGCAAGAAAAAACCGGCAATATCAAAATTAAAATATAATTTATTTATATAAAAAGGAGACAAGTTATGTATTGTAAAAAAGAAATTATAGCAATGCTCTTGGCAGGTGGACAGGGATCAAGACTCTATGATCTCACAAAACAAACCGCCAAACCTGCTGTAACCTTTGGTGGCAAGTACAAAATCATCGATTTCCCTCTCTCCAATTGCATTAACTCCGGTATAGACACGGTTGGTGTTCTTACCCAGTATCAACCCCTTGAACTTAACGAATATATTGGTAACGGCGAGCCCTGGGACCTTGACCGCACCAGAGGTGGCGTTTCGGTGCTTCCTCCTTATCAGGGTACCACCTCCAACGGCTGGTACAAGGGTACTGCCAATGCTATTTACCAAAACATTAACTTTATAAAGCAATATAACCCTGAGTATGTACTTATCCTCTCTGGTGACCATATTTACAGAATGGATTACACCAAGATGCTCGAGCAGCACAAGGCTACCGGTGCCGCTTGTACAGTTGCGACAATAACCGTGCCTATGCAAGAGGCGAGCAGATTTGGTATTTGTAACACCAACCCCGACGGCTCGATTTACGAGTTTGAGGAGAAACCCAAGGAACCTAAAAACAATCAGGCGTCTATGGGTATTTACATATTCACCACCAATATTCTTCTTGAATATCTTGAGGCTGACGAGGCTGACGAGAAGTCCTCTAACGACTTTGGTAAGAATATTATACCCAACCTTCTTAACAATGGCGAAAAGCTCTTTGCATATAAGTTTAGCGGCTATTGGAAGGACGTTGGTACCATTTCCTCTCTTTGGGAGGCTAATATGGACCTTATCGGCGATGAGCCTATCCTTAGCATGGGTGACACCACCTTCCGTATCTTCTCTCGTAATACCGCCCGTCCTCCCCAGCATCTTGGCAGCAAGAGCAGAATTGTAAACTCTCTTGTTTCCGAGGGCTGCAAGATTAATGGTAGGGTAGAGAACTCTATCCTCTCTGGTGGTGTAATTATTGAAGATGGCGCTGTTGTTATGAACTCTGTAATTATGGAAGACGTAGTTATAAAGAGTGGCGCTTCTGTTTTCACTGCAATCGTTGACTCTGGTGTTATCATCGAGAGTGGTGCTGTTGTAGGCACAGAAAACGCAGGAAAACAGGATGTAACCGTCATCGCAAAGAACACCGTAATAAATAAGTAAGGAGAGTATAATACTATGGCTATCAGTGCAGCAGGAATAATTTTCTCAAGTCTTAATGACAACACACTATCCAGATTGACCGGTGATAGGACGGTAGCAGCGATACCTTTCGCTTGCAGATACAGATTGGTTGACTTCTGCCTCTCCAATATGGTAAATGCCAACATTTCAAAGATTCACATTGTCGCTAACTACAACTATCGTTCGCTGAGCGAGCATATTGGTAGTGGTAAGGACTGGGATTTGGCAAGACGTGCAGGCGGTATCAATATTATATCGCCCTACCAGACAGCGCACTCCTCCGCGGCAAAGATGTTCTCTACACATATGGAGGCACTCATCAGCATGAAGGAATATATTGATGAGATGAAGGAGAACTATGTAGTTCTTATGGACTCCGACCATGTTATGAATATCAATATCGAGGAGATTATCAAGGAGCATGAGCGCACCGGTGCACAGATGACTATCGTCACCTATGGCATTGGCCGTGATTATACCTCCAAGCACCCCCGCATGATGCTTTCATCTGTTGCGGGCAAGGTTGCAGATATTGCTATGAGCGCAACATATCTTGAGCGCAACCCCGAGCTTTGTCTTAACACCTTCGTTATGCAGACCGACTATCTTCGTCGCCTTATCGAGGAGGCACAGGGCTACAACCTTAACAGCCTTACAAGCCTTATGCTTAAGAACTTCCGTAATGATAATTACAGAACCTTCAAATATAACGGCTTCCTTGCAAGCGTATCCAGCTTCCTTGATTATTATCGTTATTCTATCGAGCTTGCAAAGAGCGAGAGCGCAAGAGGGGCACTACTTAACAAGAAGGACGCTCCAATTTACACAAGAGTACACAACTCGGCACCTGTTGTTTATAAATCCGGGTCTACCGTTCAGGATTCTATGATAGCGGATGAGTGTGTTATCGAGGGTACTGTTATTAACTCTGTAATCTTTAGAGGAGTACATGTAGAAAAGGGTGCTGTTGTCAGAGATTCTGTGCTCTTTAGTGGTACTTATGTCGGCAAGAATGCATCGCTTAACTGTATTGTAACCGACAAGAATGTCCATATAAGTGACGGAGTTACTCTTTCTGGCAACCCTAACATGCCTTTCTATGTCCAAAAGGGACGAAAGGTGTAAATTCTTAAAAGAAAGGATACTGCTATGAAAATATTATATGTAAGTAGCGAGGCTAATCCTTTTGCTGCGAGCGGTGGTCTTGCAGATGTTTTAGGAGCACTTCCCAAAACAATTGCCAATGCTTATGAGAAAGCAGATGTGGAGATTATTCTTCCTCTGTATGGTACTATGAAGCAGGTGCATCGCGACAGGCTTATCAAGGTTTGTGACCTAAATTTCCGCCTTTCCTGGCGCAATACCGGAGCCTCTGTATATAAGATTGAAGAGGGGGGGGTAACCTACTATTTCCTTGAAAACTATTTCTATTTTAACCGTGGCAAGCTCTATGGCGAGTATGACGATGCAGAGAGATTTTCCTTCTTCTCTCGTGCTGTTATCGAGTTTATGTTACAGACAGGAAATATCCCCGACATTCTTCACGCAAACGACTGGCAGTCTGCAACCGCGGTAATTCTGCTTAAGACAGAATATGCCAAAAATCCCGCCCTTTCGGGAGTAAAAACCGTTTATACAATACACAATATTGAATACCAGGGCCAGTTTGACCCCTATATTCTTGGCGATGTATTTGGTATTGATAACAAGTATTATTCGGTGGTTGAATATGACGGATGCATCAACCTTATGAAGGGTGCGGTTACCGTTTCCGACTACATCACTACTGTTAGCCCCCATTATGCCGAGGAATTAAAGTATGATTTCTTTGCATTTGGTCTGTCCGAGGTTATGAAGAATGCCTCCGACAAGTTCTCGGGTGTAATTAACGGTATTGACTACGACTATTTCTCGCCCGACAAGGGTGGGGAAATCGACTTCCCATACACAAAAAGAGGTGTAAAAAGCGGTAAAGCGAAAAACAAGAAGGCACTTTGTGAAGAGCTTGGTCTTAATACCGACCCGACAATTCCTCTTGTTGTTATGATTACAAGATTTGCTTCTCAAAAGGGCATCGACCTTGTACTCCATGTAGCGGACGAAATCCTTAACGAAAGGCTTCAACTTGTTATCCTTGGCACAGGCGAGCCCGAATATGAGAATGCCTTCCGCGCTCTTGAAAATAATCATCCAAATCTTCGTGCGCTTATCAAGTTTGATAGAGTGCTATCAAAGAGAATGTATGCCTCGGCAGATCTATTCCTGATGCCCTCGAAGAGCGAGCCCTGTGGACTTGCGCAGATGATTTGCTGCTCTTACGGTACAATTCCTCTGGTAAGGGCGGTTGGAGGTCTTTATGATTCTATCATCCCCTATGGCGAGGATGGATCTAATGGTTTCCGTTTCAACAACTACAACGCACACGAGCTGCTCTATACAGTAAAGAGGGCAATCGAGGTGTATAACAATACAGACGAGTGGGATGCTTTGCGCAAGAGAGCGCTCGCTTCCGACTTCACTTGGCAAAAATCTGCCGAGAAATATATGCAGATATATAACAATCTATTAAATTGGTAGGATATAAAATTCAATGATAACTAAAGCAAGTGCAAACCCCATAACCGGTGAAAAAGAAAAAATCTCAAGAAGCGAGCTCCGCGAAAGAATTGAGGCAAAATTAATTACAAGAGGAATTACAGACCCCTCGAGTGCAACAGACGAACAGTTGTATTTTGCAACAGTACAGGTCCTTAAGGATATAATGATCGACTATCGTACCGACTTCAAGAAGAGAATTAGGGCGGCTAACGGCAAAAAGGTCTGCTATCTCTGTATGGAATTTTTGGTAGGTAGAGCCCTTAAAAACGACGTAATTAACCTCGGTCTTTATGACGATCTCTGCGGTATACTTACAGATCTTGGTTCTTCCTTTGAAAGAGTGTATGCCTGTGAGGTAGACCCTGGACTTGGAAACGGAGGTCTTGGCAGGCTTGCCGCTTGCTTTATGGATTCCTTGACCGCGCAGGATTATGCGGCAAACGGATATTCCTTGTTATATGAAAATGGTCTGTTCAGACAGAAGATAGTTGACGGTGAACAGGTAGAGCTCTCTGACGAGTGGCTCGGTCGTGGTGGTGTATGGCTTGTTCCTCACCCCGAGAGAAGTGTTAGCATCCGTCTTGGCGGTAAAATAGAAGAGAAGTGGGAGACTGGCGAATATCACATAGTAAATTACGACTATGATGAGGTTAAGGCTGTTCCTTATGATCTTCTTATCCCTGGTACAACAACCAACGCGGTTAATACCATTCGCCTTTGGAGAGCAAGACAGGCATATACCAACATCAACACCTCTACTACTCAAAGCACCTATGTGATGAATATGAACGGCAATAACAATGCCGAGCAGATCACAAAGCAGCTCTATCCTGCCGACAACTATGATGAGGGTAAGCTCCTTCGTCTTACACAGCAGTATTTCCTTGTTTCTGCATCCTTGCAGAGTATCATCAGCGATTATTTTGCAGAACACGGCTCGCTTGCAGGCTTTGAAGATAAGGTTTCTATCCATATCAATGATACGCACCCCGCGCTCTCTATCCCCGAGCTTATGCGTATACTTATGGATGTATATTCTTATACTTGGGATGATGCTTGGAACATTGTTGTAAAGACTGTGTCCTACACTAACCACACGGTTCTTCCCGAGGCTCTTGAGTGCTGGAGAGTCGACCTGTTCTCGATGAAGCTTCCAAGAATATTTATGATCGTAAACGAGATTAACCGTCGCTTTACCGCCGACCTTTGGAATCTCTATCCAGGTGACTGGGACAGAATTTCGAGAATGGCTATTGTAGCGTATAACCAGGTTAGAATGGCAAACCTTTCTATCGTTGGCTCTCACACGGTTAACGGCGTATCTGCACTTCACAGCGATATTCTTAAGAAGACCATATTCCACGACTTCTACAAGATGACCCCCTGGAAGTTTACTAACGTAACTAACGGTGTCGTTCACAGAAGATGGCTCAACAACTCTAACCCCCGTCTTGCAAGCATGCTTGACGAGCTTATCGGTCCCGATTTCCGCGAGGATGCGTCCCACCTTATCGAGCTTGAAAGATACAAGGACGACTCTGCAGTTCTTTCTCGCATTGCCGATATCAAGCACTTTAACAAGGAGACATTTGCTTACTTTGCATATAATCGCACCGGTATCAGAATTGATCCTGATTCTATATTCGACGTGCAGATTAAGAGAATGCACGAGTACAAGCGTCAGCTTCTTAATGTGCTCAAAATCATCGCTCTTTACAATGAAATAGTAGAAAATCCCAATTGCAATATTCCTAACCAGACATTTATATTCGGATGCAAGGCTGCGCCCGGATATGTTATGGCGAAGAAGATTATCAAGCTTATCTGGTTTCTTTCGAAGGAGTTACAGAGTAATCCTCTTACAAAGGACCGCCTGAAGATAGTCTTTATGGAAGAGTACAACGTTTCGCTTGCAGAGGTGCTTATCCCCTCGGCGGATATCTCCGAGCAGATCTCCCTTGCGGGTAAAGAGGCGAGCGGTACCGGTTGTATGAAGCTTATGATGAATGGAGCTATCACAATGGGTACTCTTGACGGCGCGAATGTGGAGATTCTTGAGGCATGTGGCCGAGATAATATGTATATCTTCGGTCTTAATACCCACGAGGTCGATGAGCTTTGGAGAACCGGTTATGTTGCTCGCGAATATTACCACTCCTCGCCCACACTCAAGAAGGTTATCGACAGACTCTATCAGCCTATCGGTGGCCAGGACTTCTCGCATATTGCAGACTATCTTATCAATCCTGGTTATGGTGTAGCAGATCCCTTTATGTGTCTTGCCGACTTCGAGTCATATATGTACGCATACAAGTCTGCGCTTTCTGATTATAGAAACAGTGAGGGCTGGGCAAGAAAGTCGCTTATGAACACTGCAACAAGTGGTATCTTTGCATCCGACAACAGTATTCGCAAGTACGCAAACGAGATTTGGCACATCACTCCTATTAACAAACACAATTCTTAAAGAGGTTACCTTGAAAAACTTTCGCTTTTATCCTATTTCTTCGGGCGATTTGTGTGGCTATGTGAACTATGTTCATAATGGAACACCTAATTACACAACCGCTTACGAAATCAACGAAAAAGCAAATATAAAAATTCTACTCCCAAGAATCTTGGGAGTGGTTTCCATTGATGTTGAAATACTTGACGAGTCGCTTTCTTCTATAAAGTCGGTGCAAAATGCCGAGTGGACGGATTTGGAAGAAGGTTTTGACTCCTACGAAATCCCCATAAATTCTTACGAGCTTGGTAGAGGTTTATATTATTTTAGATTTATTGTCAATACCGTATACGGCGATTTTTATGGATATAGAAAGGGTAGAGAGCTCTACCTAACCGAGAAAGATACGGGTGAGTATTTTCAGCTTACTATATACGAGAGTAAATATAAAGCGGCTACCAAAAAGCTTGGCGGTGTAATTTACCATATATTTGTCGACAGGTTTAATAGATGTGGCGAGGTAGAGGTAAAGGAAGGCGCGAGAATGGTGGATTCCTGGACGCAAATTCCGGAATACCCAGCGTACCCGGGCGCACCACTAAAGAACAACTGTTTTTATGGTGGCACCCTCTATGGTATTATAGACAAGCTTGACTATATAGCATCTCTTGGTGTAAATATTATTTATTTAAGTCCTATTTTTGATGCTGCATCCAACCACAAATATGACACCGCCGACTATATGACGGTGGATAAAATGTTTGGTGGCGAGGTGGCCCTTAAGGCTTTGCTGGATGAGGCACACAAGAGGGGAATTTCTATTATCCTTGACGGAGTATTTAACCACACAGGCTCTGACAGTATTTACTTTAACCGCGAGGGCAACTATCCCTCGGTGGGCGCATATCAGTCAAAGGAGTCGATTTATTACCCTTGGTTTGATTTCCAGATCTATCCTGACAAGTATACATGTTGGTGGGGTATTGATATTCTGCCTCGAATTAACACTGCAAAACAAGAGGTTTGCGATTTTATTGCAGGTGACGGCGGTGTTGTAGATACTTATTCTAAAATGGGTGTTGACGGCTTTAGGCTTGATGTAGCGGACGAGCTTCCTGATGAATTTATCGCAAGAATAAAGGCCACTTCCACTCAGTATAACGAGGATAATATTCTCTATGGCGAGGTCTGGGAGGATGCGTCCAACAAGATCGCGTATGATACAAGAAAGAAGTATTATTTAGGCGACGAGCTCGATGGTGTAATGAACTATCCCATTCGTACAGGCATAATTGAGTATTTGAAAAATGGTAGGACTGACGCGCTTTACTACGCACTTACTACCGTCACAGATAACGCCCCTAAAAGAGTGCGCGATATGCAGATGAACCTGCTTGGCACTCACGACACCGAGCGAATTATCACGATATTAGGCGGCGAAAGCCCTGCAGGAAGATCAAACACTTACCTCGCAACGAAGAGAATGACTGCGGATGAACGCAAGAGAGCTATACAAAAATTAAAAATAGCATATACAATAATTGCCACCTTGCCTGGTATACCTGCTATATTCTATGGCGACGAGGCGGGACTTGAGGGCTATCAAGACCCCTTTAACCGTATGCCATTCCCCTGGGGCCGTGAGGATAGGTCGATTTTAAGACATTATAAGACCCTTGGAGCTATAAGAAACAAATATTCGGTATACAAAAGCGGGGAATTTTCGCTCTTGTATCTTGATAGAGAAACGGTTGTTTTCTCTCGAGAAGGTTTAGGCAAAACATATGTTACGGTAGTGAATAATTCTCCCAAAAAGAGAGGCATTGTCTTTTCCTCTGTTGCTAAACCTCTAATTAGCAAGGGGTCAGGAGAGGAATTTAAATTGGAGGGCTATTCTGCAGAAATTTACGAGATTGATGCAGGAGAAAGCATAGAGTTATTAGATATTTGAGGTTAAAATGGTTATCACCCTTATTGGAATGCCGGGAAGCGGAAAATCCTGCTTGGGTCGGCAAATAGCAAGCAAACTAAAGTGTAAACAGGTCGATGCCGACCAACTAATCGAAAAAAAGTACGGAACAACACTCGCAGAGCTTATTGACAGATTGGGTACTGACGGATTTAGAAGGGTTAAAAAAAAAAT
>JAZSMN010000125.1:0-6330 GCA_045535925.1 Eubacteriales bacterium | reverse complement strand
GAATGCCTTGATGTCCTTGGGATAATCCACGAGAAATATAGGCTTCTTGTACACCACCTCGGTGAGGTATCTCTCGTGCTCGGTCTGCAGATCAACACCCCAGTATACAGGGTACTTGAAGTCTGCGCCTGACTTAAGAAGAACGTCGATAGCCTCGGTGTAGGTAACCTTGGCATAATCGGCAGAGCGAAGAGCGGTAAGACGGTCAAGCAGCCCCTTGTCAACAAACTGGTTGAAGAAGGTAAGCTCTGCCGCACAGTTGTCCATAACGTGGTTAATAATATACTTTATCATATCCCAAGCGAGGCAAATGTTGTCATCAAGGTCAGCGAAGGCAATCTCAGGCTCTATCATCCAGAACTCTGCCGCGTGGCGAGCTGTGTTGGAGTTTTCGGCACGGAATGTGGGGCCGAAGGTGTAAATATTGCCGAATGCCATAGCATAGGTTTCGCCATTGAGCTGACCAGAAACGGTCAGGTTTGTGCTCTTGCCAAAGAAGTCCTGGGAGAAGTCAACCTTGCCATCCTCGGTGCGAGGAAGGTTGTCAAGGTCGAGGGTGGTGACACGGAACATCTCGCCCGCACCCTCACAGTCAGAGCCGGTTACGATAGGAGTGTGCACATAGACAAATCCGCGATGGTGGAAGAAGGAGTGGATAGCATAGGCTACCTCGCTACGAACTCTAAACACAGCGGAAAACAGGTTCGTTCTGGGGCGAAGATATGCCTGCTCGCGAAGATACTCTACCGTGTGGCGCTTGGGCTGGAGGGGATAGTCAGGGGTGGATGTTCCCTCAACCTCTATCTTCTCTGCCTTAAGCTCCATAGGCTGCTTTGCACCAGGGGTGAGCAAAACCTTGCCTGTAACTACCAGGGATGCGCCTACGTTTTGTCCTGCTATCTGGTCGTAATTGTCTATCTTTTCTCTTTCAAAAACGACCTGGATACTCTTAAAGTAAGAGCCGTCGTTTAAATCGATAAATCCAAATGCCTTAGAATCGCGAAGGTTTCTAACCCAGCCACCGATAGTAACAAGCTTGCCATCATAGGCGGCCATATCGGCATAAATGTCGCGAAGAAGATCTCTTTTCATACATACCTCGTTTATAAAATTATTTACAAAAGGGCGTTCTTGACGCAATTTTTAATTTAATAGTATGATTATAGCATAATGCGAGAGTTATTTCAATATTTTTTTACTATTTTTCCTAACTTGGTCAATAATTATTTATCCGCTTGACAAATCGACTCATTTAGGAGTACAATAGAACATATTTAATTTGGAGGTCAAATATGGAATTTAATGTAAACCACCCGCTGCTATACGTCCTTGTTGGAATTGTTATAGCCGTGGTGCTTGCACAATCGGTGTATTTCCTTGTAAAATCCTACAACCGTGCAAAACAAATCGGTATGGATATGAAGAAAATCAAAAAGACTATCCTGACAGCGGCTATCTTCACTATCGCTCCCGCTGTGTCGATAGTTATCACAATACTCGCCTTGTCTAACTCTTTGGGCGTGGCTCTGCCCTGGCTACGACTGTCGGTAGTCGGCTCGCTTTCCTACGAGACGATAGCGGCGGCAAATGCGGCATCAGGAATGGGTACTACCCTCGCGGCCCTTGCAGACGGAATGAACGGGTCGCAGTTTGTAACTATCCTTATAGTTATGACCGTGTCTATTATGGTAGGCATTTGGCTTGTCCCTGTTGTTGCAAAGAAGATGCAGCGCGGACTTGTTAGCTTTGAAAAGCGCGACAAAAAGTGGTCGGATATACTCCAAAGCTCCTTGTTTATCGGTATGATTTCTGCCTTTGTGGGCTATGTGTTTGCAGATGTTGGAAGGCTCTGGCTTTCTACCGATGGTATCTATACCACCACAGAGACGGTTAATGGAGTCAAGGTGGATGTCACCTACTCCTCTACCTCGGGACTTGTACCCGTATGCGTTATGGGTGTAAGTATGGTAAGCATGCTCGTCTGTGGTCTTTTAATGAAAAAGCTGGGTTGGAAGTGGCTTAATGACTATGCTCTGCCTATCTGTATGATAGCGGGTATGCTGTCTGCTATACCATTTACCGCTTGGCTCGGATAAGGAGGTTAAAATGGATAACGAAAGAATAGTAGAGACCGAAACCACCGAAACAGGTCTCAACTCGAAATATATGGACTCGGTACATCGCGATGGAACCATTTGGAACATAGCGGTGATGATAATACTTCTGTTGTTCCCTGTTGCTGTTGGTCTTATTTTCCAGGCTGTACCCGACTGGGCGGCGGTAGGCAAGGGTCTGCTTGCAACTGCACCTATGTACTGGGCTGTTGGTGTTGTAGAGGTTATAACATTTATCCCTATGCTCGGAGCAGGAGGCTCCTATCTGTCCTTTGTAACAGGTAATATCTCCAACCTTAAACTCCCCTGTGCGCTTAATGCCCTCGAAAACGCAGAGGTGAAGGCACAGAGCGAAGAGGGTGAGATAGTATCCACTATCGCGATTGCTGTATCGAGTATCGTAACAACTCTAATAATCATCCTCGGTGTTATTCTTATAATGCCTCTGTCGGAATTTATAAACAACACACCCGCCCTCGACCCCGCATTTGACCAGTTGCTTCCCGCGCTGTTTGGTGCACTCGGCGTGGTATTTGTATCGAAGAACTGGAAGATAGCTATCGCACCTATTTCGCTTATGCTGATACTCTTCACCTTCGTTTCTGCTATCGACACCACCTCTGTAGGAATTATGGTGCCTGTTGGTGTACTGTTCACCCTCGGTGTATCCTGGATACTTTACAAGAAGAAGGTTTTGTGATAATATGGACATAATTGTTTGCATTTTAATCGGGCTTGGCGCCCTCCTTGCGGCGCTTGTTGCGGTGATATTAATAAGAACCGCACTCTTTAAGCCAAAGGCTGGTCCCGAGGCAGACAGGACCGAGGTTGAGTTTGACCGTGCCGGGACGCTTCATTGCCTCGCAGAGCTTATCAAGTGCCGTACCGTGTCAAATTATGACCCTGCGCTTGAAGATGACGCAGAGTTTGAGCGTCTTGTCGAAATGTTACCAAAACTTTACCCCGAGGTATATCGCGCCTGCACATTGACAAGGATGGAGGACAGGGCTCTGCTCTTCAAATGGGAGGGTAAAAACCATGATGCTCCCGCTGTTTTGATGGCGCACTATGACGTAGTGCCTGTCAACGAAGCCGACTGGGAAAAACCTCCGTTTGCGGGTATTATCGAGGACGGTGTGCTCTGGGGAAGAGGCACCCTTGACACAAAGGTTACATTTAACGGTGTGCTCTTCTCGGCAAATCACCTTATAGCGAAAGGGTTTGTTCCTGAGAATGATATTTATTTCGCATTCTCAGGTGGCGAAGAAGTCAACGGAAATGGCGCTGTAAGAATTGTTGACTACTTTGAGGAAAACAATATTACCCCCGCATTAGTCCTTGACGAGGGTGGCGCTGTGGTGGAAAATGTTTTCCCCGGTGTTTCTGCCCCCTGCGGACTTATCGGTATTGCCGAAAAAGGTCTTATTGACCTTGAATATCGCATCAAGTCAAATGGCGGCCACGCATCCGCGCCAAAACCACACACTCCTGTCGGTCTTTTGGCAAAGGCTTGTTGCCGTGTGGAGGATAACCCATTTAAGAGCCACATGACTGCCCCCGTAGAGAAAATGTTTGATACTCTTGGTCGCCATTCCAATTTCCTCTACCGTATGATTTTTGCTAATTTGTGGTGCTTTAAGGGTGTCCTCGATATGATTTGCAAGGCGAGTGGCGGCGAAATCAACGCGCTTATGCGTACTACCGTTGCATTCACCCAGATGAAAGGCAGCAGCACCTCCAATGTTATCCCCCCCGAGGCAACTCTTGTATCTAATATTAGACTCAACCCCGCTGATACTATCGAGTCGGCAAAGGAATATATCGGCAAGATTATTGATAACGATGATATCGAGCTTGCGGTTTTGCGTGGTACAAACCCCAGCCGAATTTCGGTCACCGACTGTGAGGGGTATGATAAGGTAGCTTGTGCTATCGTTTCTACCTGGCGAGGCACCATCGTATCCCCCTACCTTATGGTGCAGGCGTCGGACAGCCGCCATTGGGGCAGGATTTCTGACAAGGTTTATCGCTTCTCTGCTATGGACCTCACAAGCGAAGAAAGAAAGACTATCCACGGAAATAACGAGCGCATTCGTATCGAATGCCTTGAAAGGGCAACAGAGTTCTACATTAGACTTATGTCAAAACTTTGATCAGTCTAAATGCGACCGATATATCTCGGTCGCATTTCATATCTTTATTGACAACATAGCCTTAAAGGTGTATAATCAAATAAGAAACGGAGTTTATATGATATTCGAAAAGCAAATTATCGACTTTTTTAAGAGCAATTTATATGTTCGCCAGGACCCCCCGGGCGATGTATTTTACTATACACACACTGATTTTCCAGGCCTCTCGGCCTCGCCGTTTGAATTTCTCGGCAGGGATGGACAAAGGCTTATTGGAAACTTTTATTACTATGGCAGACAGAGATTTGACCGCCTTGTAATCTTCGACCACGGAATGGGTAACGGACATATAGCATATATGAAGGAAATCGAGCGACTTGCAAGGGCGGGATATACCGTTTTATCCTACGACCATACAGGCTGCAGGATGTCCGAGGGCGAGCATATTGGCGGCTTTGCGAGGTCGCTCTCCGACCTCGACCATTGTGTCAAGGCGGTAAAGGCTACCGAAGAATACAAGAATGCGACCATATCCGTGGTAGGTCACAGCTGGGGCGCGTTCTCCACTATGAATATTGGTGCTCTTCACGCTGATATTACGCATCTGGTGGCTATGTCGGGATTTATATCTGTCAAGCAAATTATCTCCCAGTTCCTTGGTGGTCTACTATGCTTCTATCGTGACCCCGCATATAAAATAGAGGTAGAAAACAACCCAGAGTATGTAGAATATGATGCGCGTATATCCTTAACTAAGACTAATGCAAAGGTCCTTATATTCCACTCTGTCGATGACAAGACTGTTAGTGTTAAAAAGCACTTTGAGCTCTTGCAAAAGGCATTAAAGGGCCGCCCAAACACCGAATTTGTCCTTGTAAGTGGAAAGGGGCACAACCCCAACTACACGGAGGATGCGGTAAAGTATAAGGACGAATTTTCAAGAGAGTTGACAAGAGTACGCAAGTCGAGAGAACTCGATACAGAAGAAAAGAAGGCGGCATTTATAAAGAGGTTTGACTGGGATAGAATGACCGCACAGGATGAGGAAATCTGGACAAAGATAATTAGCCATCTTGAGAGTTAATTCTATCAAAATTTTTATTTGAAAATCAAGCTTAATATGGAAAACAAAAAATGAGTAAGGAGTTTTGGCGCTCTTTACTCATTTCTTTTTGGATTATTCGTGCAACCAACCAAGTAATCAATCGATACTCCATAAAAATACGATAGACATTTTATTGCCCACAGAGGTATCTCGCGTTCGCCTCTTTCGTATCGCTGATATACCGTCAGTTGCATATTAAGATGATTGGCTACATCCCTTTGTGTCAAGTCGTGATCTTCTCTTAAATCACGAATTCTACGGTAACAATCCATATCCAACTCCGTTTTTTTCTATTATACCAAAAAGAGGATTTGGCTCTTGACAAATAACACCGCACGGTGTTATAATATAGGAGAAAATAAATAAAAAAGGAGAATTATTAACATGTCACAAAAAGCAAAACTTACAGCACTTTTGATATTCAAAAGCATTGCATTAGTAGCAAGCGTACTTCTTTGGGTATGCGGACTTATCGTATTCCAGAACTTCTTAGCAGATGAAAGCGGAATTCTTGGTTGGTTTATGTGGGGTATCTTCTGCTTAATTAGTATGCCCATAGACCTTATAAAATTCCTTATCAAGGGCGCAAGAGAGGGTGCTATTGAGGGCGCTAACACCTTTAAGATTAAGGATTACGGTTCAAGCATTTCTATTTCCAACGACCCCAACGGTGGCGCTCTAAAGGGTATTATTACCAGTGCGTTGGCAATGATTCTTGTTGGTCCTATCACTCTTGGCTTTAAGATTATTGCAAATATTTTCGTTGTTATTCAGTGCATTGGTGCAGTAAAGTCCTGCAACAACTAATGCAAAGATAATCAAGTATGAGAAAAATAGTTTCTTTAATTTTGGTGATATCCTTCCTGCTCTCTCTATGTGTAGGATTGGCATCCTGCGATTTTGCTTTCAACCAAAACGACACATCTGTGCAGGTTGTTCATCAATCAGAATTTCAAGAGTCAAATAACAAGTATAAGGT